>JAPUJS010000036.1 GCA_027296045.1 bacterium
TTAGAAAATCGACCCCAGGTTGCTAACCAATTTTCCACACGCGTGGAAAATTGGTTAGCGCGTTCAAACCCAGGACATGAACGAATGGATAAGATCACCCCCAAAGCATCCCTCCACTGAATTCCTTGTCTTGCCAACCTATCACGCCTCCGGACTACGATCGTTACAGAAGAAATGTGATCACAGATTCTTTCTCATCTACGACATCAGACAACAGGTGAGTTTACAGCAGGCTTTTTATATTGATTTCGGAGAAATTTGGCCACATGATATATCTGTAGAAGACGAGGTGCAGATCCCGTCTATGACAGTGTAAAAATCAGTCAGCAATCGAGTCTTCAAATGAGAATCATCACGGAGGCGAAAAATGGCGGAGAAAATCTCCTATCTCCTGATCGGGGGTGGGCTTGCATCGGCATGCGCTGCTGAAAGCATTCGTGAACACGATCAGCAGGGCGCAATCGCAATTATCAGCAGCGAAGCTTATTTCCCCTATCACCGCCCGCCACTTTCAAAAAGCTATCTGATCGAGGGGGATTGGGAACCGGCGGACATCTACCACCACGATGAAGCATGGTATGCGGAACACAACGTCATCTTCCACGGGGGCGTTCGCGCAACAGGACTCGATCTCAACGGCCAGACTGCCACCCTTTCATCGGGAGCATCCATCGAATACGACAAGCTCCTGCTGGCCACAGGCGCCGGCCTGATATACCTCAACGTCCCCGGCTCAGACCTGGAAGGGCTCTACTACCTCCGCACGATTCCAGACGCCGACGCCCTGACCAAAGCCAGTGAATCTGCAAAGCGTGTGGTGGTCGTCGGCGGAGGATTTATCGGCCTGGAGCTCGCATCGGCATTTCAACAACGCGACCTGGAGGTCCTTCTGGTTTACATGGAAGATCGCCTGTGGGAACGGATGTTGAGTCCGGAAATCTCCCGGTGGCTGGAAGACCACTACCGCTCCAAAGAGATCACCCTGATAAGCCGTGCCCAGGTGGCGGAATTTCGGGGGCAGGGGCAGGTCGATACCGTTGTCCTGAAATCAGGCGATACACTGCCTGTGGATATGTGTGCCCTCGGTATCGGGGTGCGTCCGGATCTCACCCTGGTCAAAAATACTCCCTTGGAGGGGGCGAACGGTATTCCCGTGAACGAATATCTGGAAACCGATGTTGCAGGTGTCTATTCTGCTGGAGACATCGCGTGGTATCAAGATGCGATCTTTAACAAGCGCCGCCGCGTCGAGCATTTTGACACCGCAAAAGGACACGGCGAAGTCGCCGGTGCAAATATGGCAGGAGAACGCCGGCCTTATCGTGAATTACCCTACTTTTTCAGTGATCTCTTCGACCTGGAATTCGAGTTTGTCGGAGATTTTGACTTGAAACCGGATCGCGTGGACTTCACCGGCGAACTGTCTGAGAACACGTTTATTGCGCGATATTTCCAGCAGAATCGGATCTTTGCGGCAGTCTTTGTCGGACGTGAGGAAGAAGAGATCGAAGCGGTTAAGGAGGAAATTCTGGAAGCCCAAAGCCAATAAGGGCGATCAACAGGTGATCATCACGACACCAGAGGGAGTATGTCAGAAGAACGGAGTCAGAACGCGTCAGCACACGAAGTAGACGACCATGAAGTAGACGACCTTTACGGGCTAGATCCCAGGGCCGTTCAGGAGCCACCCCAGGACCTTGTAGGCAGGCTGAAGTTCCTGGGACCAGGCTTGATCCTCGTGGGATCTGTCGTGGGATCCGGTGAGATCATCCTGACGACGAGGCTGGGTTCGCTCGTTGGGTTCTCCATGTTGTGGTTCGTGATTGTCAGTTGCTGGAGCAAAAACATCGTTCAGGCCGAGCTGGGTCGCTTTACCATTGCCTCCGGTGAACCCTTTCTTCACGCCTTCAACCGCCTGCCCGGGAAGTTGCCGGCCTTCAAGGGCAAGAAAGTATCGTGGTACATCTATTTCTGGTTCATCTGGATTATTCCGGATCTACTCGCCGGGGGCGGCGTCTACGGGGGTGCCGGACTGGCCGTTCAAGAAGCCTTTCCTTCCCTGGGCCTGGGCTCCGAATGGTGGACCGTCATCTTGGCCGCAACAGCGTGCATAATCGTTCTCTCAGGTACCTACAGGTTTTTGGAAAAATTCCTCACGACCCTCGTCGTCACGTTCACCTTTATCACAGTCACGTGTGCGGTCCTGCTACAGCTTACAGACTATGCAATTACCTGGGAGGAAATGCGCGGCGGATTGACGTTTGGCTTTCCGGTTATGGTCACTGTGGCAGCACTTGCAATGTACGGGGCAACCGGCGTCGGTTCAGGAGAACAGATGGCATATACGTACTGGTGTGTGGAAAAAGGATACGCACGTTTTGCAGGACGGAGCGATGACTCCGACGACTGGGTTCGTCGCGCCAGGGGGTGGGTCCAGGTGATGCAGACCGATGTCAAACTCACCCTGATTCTGCTCACCTGCGCCACCATCCCCTTTTACATGCTGGGCGCAGGCGTCCTCTATAGACTCAACGTACAGCCCGACGGCCTGGAGACGATCTCGGTCCTTTCCAATATGTACACTGAGACACTCGGGGAATGGGCACTTTGGTTGTTTTTGGTGGGCGCCTTCTTCGTGCTCTACTCAACGGTCGTCTCGGGCCTCGGTGCCAGCGTTCGCATCTTTGCCGACGGCATGGCCGTCTTGGGCCTCATCGAACGCAATGACTACCCCACTCGCCTTCGCATCCGACGCATCTGGGCGGTGGTCACCCCCATGGTCACTGCAGCGGCCTATTTCTATTTTCGGAACCCGGTCTGGATGCTCACGGTAGGCCAACTTTTCAAATCAGTCAAATTCCCTCTGATGGCCGGCGGCACCATCTACCTGCGCTACAAACATCTGGATCAGCGAATCAAGCCTTCGTGGAAGGCAGACCTCCTGCTCTGGCTTTGCTTCGCCATCATGATCGGCCTGGCCTTATACATTCTGTATCTTAATTACTTTGCCTGATCTGGCCGCATATCTCATCCCAAGCCCGGCCTCCTAGCTGGAGAATGCCCTATAACCCCAGAATCGCCATGGGTCTCTCCTATTTTCCGGCGAGCAGACTTAATGGTTTGAACCGGACCCCCTTATCCAGCGTTTCCGTCACGACCTCGTTCCCATCTCGATACACCTTATACCCCCCTGCCGTAGATGTTTCACTGAGAATCCGAAACCGTCCGTCCACAATCTCAATAGCGGCGAGGTTATCCAGGGCGATACCCACATCGCCGTGCAGGGCCACCATAGCACGAAAGCTTGCGCCCCGCTTCTCACCATCATAATGGGGACAGAGCAACAGGGGGAACAGCCCCAGAGCTCTCACCCGGATGTAATCCCAATTGTCGGGATGGTAAAATTTCATGGAATCGCTGTGCCCATACGCAGACCAGCATATCGCACCCGCACTGGCCCCGCACAACACTTTCCCCTTTCGGTAGGCCCGCATCAAAACCCGATCGACTCCCAGCTTCCGCCATCGCCGCATCATCTTCAAGGGATTACCCCCACTGACGTAGATTACATCCGATGTCAAGATTTTCTCACGGATCGCCGTTAAGGACGGCGGATCCTTCAGCAAGTACAACACATCCGTCTCACAACCGAGAAGCGCACCGAACCTGCTGCGAAACGCTTCGTAAACCTCGAGTCGATCGTAGGTGGCAGTCGGAATCAAAAGCGCCCGGGGCCACTTCTTTTTTGTCAGCCGAATGATCTCTCGATCGATTCGGGGCAGGTTTTTCCCTCCCCCAATGGCCACAATATTCCCCATAAGGATCTCCCTTCTCTATATGCGTGCAACCCGGAATTGCTGTTACGCCACTTTAGTGAAACAGAAGGGTCACTTATTCGCTCCAACCTGCCCAAATGGCCTTCATTCGTTCCAGTGCATCTTTGGGTAAAGCGCCCTTATTACTATAAGCAACCGCCTGCTCCAATTGCTCAAAACTCGAAAAACCCACCAACGCAGTAGAAAGCTTGGCATTAGTCACTGCAAAACGAATAGATGCTTCAACCAAACTGTCTACCACACCCTCCTGCACCAAAAAATCGAACGCCTGTGCAAGCGCAACATCCTGCGCATAATCTTTGCCTGAGCCAATCGGTCCCACACTCGGCATGGCAACTCTATGCCGCTCGGACACACCACTCAATGCTCCAGCCGCCAAAACACGGATTGCCACCACACCAATTTGCGCTTCTTCAGCTCGATTTATCAAATCCTTAAAATTCTGAAATGGAAAATTGTCTGGCACGGATAGTCCACTGCTCGGATTCAGCATGTTATAACAGCTCTGAATCACAAAAGGATGTGTTGCACCCACCGCTTCATGTATCGTTTTCAGTCTTCCACCCGAACCACCACACACGTCATATCGTCCTCCTAGCTTCGTTTTTTCGTGTTTAAGGTTTGGGTCCAACCATCTCCTCCGGCCGGACAATGCGATCAAATTCATCCTCCGACAGCAGCCCCAGAGCAACGGCAGCCCCTTTCAGCGTGGTGTTCTCCGCAAAAGCCTTCTTCGCCACCTTGGCCGCATTGTCGTAGCCGATGTGCGGATTCAGCGCCGTCACCAGCATCAGCGACTCCTCCAGATACCGCTCAATATGCGCCCGGTTGGGCTCAATGCCCACGGCGCAGTATGCGTCGAAAGCCTCACACGCATCGGCTAAAAGCCGGATCGAATGCAGAAGATTGTGAATCATCAGAGGTTTGAACACGTTCAGTTCAAAATTGCCGGACGATCCGCCCACCGTAATGGCCATATCGTTGCCGATCACCTGAGCCGCCACCATCGTCATCGCCTCGCACTGGGTGGGATTCACCTTGCCGGGCATAATCGAACTGCCTGGCTCGTTCTCGGGAATCCACAACTCCCCGATCCCGCACCGGGGCCCCGAAGCCAGCCACCGGACGTCGTTGGCCAGCTTCATCAGCGCACAGGCCAACGTCTTCAAAGCCCCGCTGGTCTGCACAACCGCATCGTGGGCGGCCAATGCCTCAAATTTATTGGGCGCAGACACAAAGGGCAATCCGGTCCATTCGGAGATTTCAGCAGCGGACCGTTCGGCAAACTCAGGATGCGTGTTCAACCCCGTACCCACCGCTGTTCCCCCCAACGCCAGCTCGTAAAGATCGGGCAAACAGCCCCTCACCCGTTCCAGCCCTTTGGTCAACTGCGCCACATACCCTGAAAACTCCTGGCCTAAGGTCAGCGGCACGGCGTCCATCAGGTGGGTACGCCCGATTTTGATAATGCTCTGAAACGCCTCGGCCTTCTCTCCAAGCGTGTCCCGCAACCGGCTCACCATCGGGATAAGCCGCCGGTTGATCTCTCCGGCGGCCGCAATGTGCATGGCCGTGGGAAACGTGTCGTTGGAAGACTGGCCCAAGTTGACGTGATCGTTGGGATGAATAGGGTCCTTGCTGCCCATCTTCCCGCCGGCCAGTTCAATGGCCCGGTTGGAAATCACCTCGTTGGTGTTCATATTGGACTGGGTACCGCTGCCGGTCTGCCACACCCGCAGTGGAAAATGCGCATCCAGTTTTCCTTCGATCACCTCATCGGCGGCCTGCACGATCAAATCGGCCTTGTCCGGGGGCAATTTGTCCAATGCTTTGTTCACCAGCGCAGCGGCTTTTTTTAAAACGCCCATGGCCCGGATCATCTCCCTGGGCATCTTATCCTCGCCGATATCGAAATGGATAAGCGAGCGGGCGGTCTGAGCCCCGTAATACATCTCTTCCGGAACTTGGATTTCTCCCATACTGTCTGTTTCGATCCTGTAACCCATAAGCTTCTCCTCACAGCTGGTTCAGGTGCAGATAACGGGCAGCACCTACACCACCCCGAAGTGCGCCCGCCCCCCCCACAGATCCACGCCACTGAGGCGGACTCGAATTTTCTCGCCGATTTCCACTGCCGCAGGAGGACGGACTACCGTCTTGAGGGGATAGCCCACCAGTTCCACCAGCGCCCCGTCCCGTCTGAGGTAGAGGACCACGGCCGGGAAGGTCTTGCCGACCGCGCTGGAGAGGTGTTTCAGCAGCAGGTGACGCTCCCGGCGGTAGTGCAGCGAGGCCATGTCCTGGAGTTCCTCCTGCGCCCGGTAGCGAATGGTGTCCATCTCCTCCCGGCTATGCGGGGGGGCCTCACCGAGCAGGTGGACAATCACCTGCCGCTGGACCATCAGGTCGGGGTAGCGCATTCCCGGGTTGATGATGGGGCAGCAG
>JAPUJS010000360.1 GCA_027296045.1 bacterium
TTGAGCCGACCTTCGGATGCCATATGGAGATACAGGGGAAGGCGGAGCACGCCGTGAGAATCGTGGCCGGCCAGGTTGGCGTTGACCAGGATTTCGGCAACGATGCGGGCGATTTCAGGTGTGGCACCCGAGGCTTCGAACAAACGGTGGGTGAAGGCGTGAAGGTGGTCGGCCTGGAAGGTGTGGGTTTTCATAGCGGGTTGATCTGCTCCTTGTTGAAGGGTGAATGAGGATGAGGGATATGATACGGACAAAATGGGAAATATGCTACTGAGACGTCTCTTGACGCTCGAATAAATGTGAAGTATTTTTAGTAAAAAAGAAAGGATGGGTATGGCAACCGGTGATGAGCAAACAACGGTGGGTGAGCTTCGGGAAGCGGTGGATCGGTTTGTCGCCGCCCGAAACTGGGAGCGATATCATACGCCCAAGAATCTGGCGATGAGCATTGCGATTGAGGCGGCAGAGGTAATGGAGCATTTTCAGTGGGGTACTATTGAGGAGGGCAAGGAGCTGGTAAAAGACCCTGAGAAAAAAGCCGAGGTGGCCGATGAATTAGCAGATGTGATGATTTATTGTTTGAGTTTTGCAAACAGTGCAGATATGGATGTGAGTGAGGCAATTTTGAAAAAGCTGGCGCGGAATGAGAGGCGTTTTCCGATCGCAGAGGGCCGCTGAACTACACCGCCAGACCCGACCCCCTTCAGGTGAGGTGGAAGCAGGATCACGAAGGGCCACGGAACCACTCCACTCCTCACCGCCGCTTTGGGTGGAGGTAATGGGGCGGAGAGGTCGGGAAGGGTTTCATAGGGTTTCGTGATGGAGTGGTGAGAAATTGGGTGGTTCTGTGTGGTGGTAGGCGGGGTTGTGGAGGGTTTCGTGATCCCGCTTGACACTTTCTGTTGAATTTTGTTTCTTGGGGGCCGTTGTGGAGCTTTTTTGGTACAGATATTTTTAAAGGAGATGGTTATGGCAGAGCAGAAAAAGGCCCCGGTAGGGTATGATGATACGCCGTTTTTGCCGGGGAATCAGTGGCGGGTGCACGATATCAACCGGCCGCAGCCCAGGGTGGTGACGCCGGGGGCAAGTGTGGGGGATGCGCCTTCGGATGCGGTGGTGTTATTTGACGGGACGGATCTGTCCAAGTGGCAGGGACGCGATGGAAGTGAGGCGGAATGGAAGATCGAAGGTGGGTATATGGAGGCGATGCCGGGGAGTGGGAATATTCAGACGAAGGAAGCATTTGGCGATTGCCAGTTGCACATTGAGTTTGCCTGTCCGGCCGAGGTGGTGGGAGACAGCCAGGGGCGCGGGAATAGCGGGGTGTTTTTGATTGGGGAATATGAGATTCAGGTGCTGGATGGGTATAACAATCGGACGTATGCGGATGGCACTACATCGGCGATTTATGGGGAGTATCCGCCCCGGGTAAATGCCTGCAGACCGCCGGGAGAGTGGCAGAGTTATGATATTGTTTTTGAGGCTCCCCGATACGATGGAGACGGGCTGGTCAGTCCGGCCTATCTGACGGTGTTGCACAACGGGTTGATTGTGCACAATCGTCAGGCGGCGCTTGGCCCGACGGGGCACAAGAATCTGGCGAATTATGACGAAGCCCACGGGCCTACCGGTCCCTTGATGTTGCAGGACCACAAGAATCCGACCCGGTTCCGGAATATCTGGATTCGGGCGTTGACGGATTATGATGAAGCTTAATTGCAGGTTGGAAGGTGTTCAAAAGGCCGACCCGGTTTCGGGTCGGCCTTTTTGTTGAGGTCTGATTTTTATCCCTGGAGTGATTTAAGAGTTGAGAGACAGACTAATTTTCCCTACGCATAGAAAATTAGTCTACAGGTTTTTCTGACATAAATAGAATTTATAGATTTAAGCCGATGTTTTTATATTTTTTATATCTCTTCATTGTATTCCATTAATCTATAGAAACGACTTGATTGGTGCCCATTTGTTTACTATTATAAGGCACGTGGGGAATCCATGCGAGTTCTTGGCGGGACGGTGTGAGAACCCCGAATCATTTCGACAGGTTTTTTTGGGAGGGCCGCGATGGGACCCCTGGAGCGGGCGATTCGAGAAGACGATCTGGTATTGTTGCGCGGGCTGATCGACGAGCAACTGAGCCTGGTGTCGGTGCGGATTGCCTGGCAGGACCCATCGGCTCTTCTCGGCCATTTCTGATGAAGAAAAAATGAAATCACAACCGTTGAAAACCAGAAAGCTTAAAAGAAAGTGGTCGTTGTCCCTTTGTTGCTTTGAGGAGATCGAACCATGAATGTCGAAACGAAAGTAGAACCGAATGTCAAGCAGGCCGTTCCGTTTTTCTCGGTGTCAAACATTGAAGCGTCCGTTCGCTACTATGTCGATGGTCTTGGCTTTGAGATGACCAATAAATGGGTCAAGGACGGAAAGCTTCGCTGGTGCGAGCTCAAACATGGGAATGCCTCTTTGATGCTGCAGGAGTTCCGGACGGAGGGGCACGATTCCTGGGTGCCCGATGGCAAAGTGGGTGAGGGCGTCTCGATCTTCTTTTTTTGTGAAGATGCTCTCGCGATCTATCGGGAGAGCACCGCCCGTGGGATTAAGGCTTCGAAACCCCGTGTTGGGAACGGGATGTGGGCTATGTCCTTGAAGGACCCGGATGGATTCAGCATCTATTTCGAGAGCAAAACCGATGTGCCGGAAGGGACGGTGTTTTCGGAGGACGAAGGTTCGGATACCAAGGGCAACGGGTGAGTTAGGCGCAAATGTAGTTTTACCCCCCAGAAAAGTAGGCGGCACGTCCTGTGCATCCCAAAATGAAGTTTACCTCTAAGTTCAGGAAGAGGCGATTATGCAATCACCCAACCCAGATTCTTCCAGCACGTTCATCCAAACTATCGAAGGCCCGCAAGATCCAAACAGACAGGGACATGATCCGTATACCCTTGAAGAGATTATGGAGCGATACGGCGTTCCAGGGGTCAGCATTGCGGTGATCAAGGACTTTGAGATTCACTGGGCCAAAGGGTATGGGATTGCAGATGTGGAAACGGGTGCGCAGGTCAATACGGAAACGCTGTTTCAGGCCGCGTCCATCAGCAAACCGGTTGCCGCAATGGCGGTCTTAAAAGCGGTACAGGACGGTCTGTTTTCGATGGATGACGATATCAACACTCTCTTAAAATCCTGGCAACTGCCCCCGAGCCAGTTCATAGAAGATCAGCCTGTTACCCCTCGAATGCTCACCAGCCACATCGCTGGTTTAGGGGATGGCTTTGGCTTTCCCGGCTATAAACCGACCGACCCGATTCCCACGCCCGTTCAGATCCTTAACGGTGACAAACCCTCCAACGTGGGTCCCGTGTCCCTCGCAAGATTGCCCATGACTGCGGTGCACTACTCAGGCGGCGGCGTGATCATGATGCAACTGGCCCTCACTGATGCGGTTGGCAAACCCTTTACCGAAATCCTTCAGAATGAAGTGCTCGATCCAATCGGTATGACAGAAAGCACATTTGAGCAACCGCTGTCCCCTGAACGGGACAAAAACGCAACGCGTGCTCACAACGGCAGAGGCCAGGCAATGGACGCCAAATGGCACGTTTATCCCGAACTCGCCGCCGCCGGATTGTGGACCACGCCCTCGGATCTGGCAACATTTGCAATCGAAGTTCAAAAATCCCTCCGGGGCGAAGCAAACCACGTGCTGTCTCAAACGATGATTAAAGAAATGCTGAGTCCCGTTGGTGTTGGCAACTTTGCCGTCGGATTTGAAATCGGAAAACAGGGCCAGGGCTGGTACTTCAGCCACGGCGGCGGCAACTGGGGTTTCCGGTGTCATCTATTGGCTCACAAAGTAAAAGGGTATGGATTTGCGATTATGACAAATGCTGATAATGGCGGCGTTGTGTTGAACGAACTCAAAGAGAGAATCGAGCGAGTCTATGGCTATGATTCTCTGGACAAACCTGTGCTACGCTGACCTTCGAAAGGAGGTTCTGAATGAGAATCGGAAATCTGGTTCTGGCCTTCGTCTTAACTGCTGGCCTGTCCGGCGTCGAGAGTTACCAGAAAGAAGACGCTTTGAGTCGAGATCGGAACGCTGAATCTGAATCGCGAGGAAAGCCGGTGGTCATCGATATCGAGGCCGAAAGCAGGCTGATCGTCCCTTGCCTGCGCCAGGCCTTCGAGGCGGCCGGATGGAACTGGTCCACGGAGTTTCTGACGGCCTATACCGGGTTGGCATTCGTCTTCAGTATAAAAGAGGATGGAGGGGGTATATGGCAGAGAGAAAATTATGAGTGGAGCTATTTCTTTGATATGCTGGGGCTTCTTGGCGACAACTTTGAGATCTTTAACGCCAATCTCAAAGGAGACTATGCAGTCTCTCCCGAGGTGCATTTCAAAACCCGGGCGGAGGCGTGGGACGCCGTACGTACAGCGATCGACGCCGGGCTCCCTCCTGTTGTCTGGCAGCTGCAAAGCGAAGAAATGAGGAAGGCGAAGCGTGTGGAAATGATCTATGCTCGAGAGTGGGCGCTTCCCAGGCGAGGATCGCGTCCTTACATGTGGAGTCTCATCGTCGGATATAATGAAGCCACCCAGAGGTACCTTGTGGATTCTGACGCCGCCTACGGAAAGTACGCTGTCCGATGGGACGCCTTTGGGGTCTCGGATCCCGCCAAGTGGTTCTGCGTCATGATCATCAAGCCGCAGACG
>JAPUJS010000361.1 GCA_027296045.1 bacterium
TCGTTTCCGGCGAGATTGCCCACGCCGATCTGTTCGGTGAGGATTTTTATACCCTCTTTTATGGTGCCTGCTTTGACCGGGGGCGATCCCGGGAGACCTATCGGAAAGATGCGAAGTTTATCTGGTTTGAGAAGGCCCTGGATCTCATCGAGCAAAGGGTTTCACCGGGAGCGCTGCTCGAGGTGGGTTGTGCCACAGGATTTTTTCTGGATTATGCGCGGACCCGGGGCTGGGCGGTTCAGGGTGTGGAGGTGTCGGAGTATGCAGCGGGAGAAGCAGCGCGAATTTATGACCTGGATGTATTTTGGGGCGATATTCGGGAGGCAGACTTTGCACCGAACCGTTTTGATGCGGTGGCCCTTTTCGACGTGGTGGAGCACGTGCTGGATCCGGTGAGCTTTTTGGAGGCTGTTTTGCGGGTGCTCAAACCGGGGGGGCAACTGGTTCTCATTACGGATAATGATGCCAGTTTGATTGCAGGGCTTACGGGGATGTGCTATCGGATGTCTTTCGGACAGGTTCATTATCCGTGTGCCCGGGCGTATCCGATTTTCAACGTTTCTTATTTTAGCGGTTCTTTGTTGAAGGAGTTGTTGGAACGATTGGGTTTTGAGGTTGTTTATACGGAAAAAATGGATCAGGCCGTTTCGAGGACCCGGGTTTCTGGCTGGGGAGAACGAGTGGTACTTCACACCCTTTACGGGCTGGGACGGATGTTGAACGCCCAGTATCAGATTTTTCTCGTTTGTCAAAAAGCAAAGCTTGAAGAATAGAAAACCGGACGGGCCCAATACCAGACGTGAACAGTTCCGAACAAAGGTGAAATGCAAAACTGAAATGAGTAACGGGGAGACATCGATTTAGCGATGCTCCCCGTTGATTTTATTGTACTGATGAAAGAGAGTCCAATCAAAATGTGATGAGAGGGACCAATTTTCCCTTCGCAGGGAAAATTAATCTATTTTAACAAGTATTTAAGCGGATAATAAGGGTAGATTTGTTATGCGATGTTGTGTTGCGCAACGAACTCGGCTGGAGACAGGATTGCGTGCTTCTGCCTGTGAAGGAGGAAAGAGATTGAATATGTGCGGGCGGTGCAAAACCTCGTCTGTTTTAATGATAATGGCGTGGGAAGTGATAACGTTCAACTGGTTACGTCGCCACGCAACTTGAATTCGGCCAGGTGGGTTACGCCTGTTGATGAGACCACTCACCAACACATTAACATCAAGGACTACTCTGGGCATACGATCAGGAAGTTTGACGTTTTTTTTGAGCTTCGGCTTTTACTTCACCTATTGCTTTCTCGACTTGAGCATCGAGAAAATCTGGATCGTAGCCTTTGAGATCTTCATCTACCTTGTCAAAAATGGCAAAATCGGCTTCCCGCTGACGCAGGTAGGCTTGGTAGGATTCGTAGCGTTCAATGGGCAGCACGACTGCGACCGGTCGATCCCGCTCGTCTTGAACAATGCATTCCTCTTTTTTCTTACGGGCTGAAAATACTCTGTAATATATTGTTAATAAAAGGTTAATTCTGTGCGCAAAAAATAGTATATTATGCCGGTTCTCTGCAAAGGGGCAAGCATTACAGATCCTCTTGGAAACAGCATCTCATAGAAAATTTCCAATGCTTTCACTTTTGATATTTATTTCGTATTTTTACCGTGCGAGTATCAGAGTGAAAAGAGTACCAGTTGGAAAGTTTAGAGGAAATCCATGCTAAAGACGGAACTCTCAGAATTAATTCGGAACGGGGAAAACTCTGGCGTTGAGTTCAAGCGCGATAATGTTCATACGGACAGTTTGGCAACGGAAATTGTCGCGCTTCTCAACCTGGAGGGCGGACATATTCTCCTGGGTGTTGAGGACGACGGGCAAGTGACCGGCCTGACTCGCAATGCCAGAGCAGCAGAAGAGTGGGTGATGAGTGTCTGCCGTGACCGGGTGCAGCCACCTGTGATTCCTTATTGGGAAACCGTACTGTGGGAAGGTTCGACGATTATCGGTATGATCACCTTGCCTGCCGATAGTCCAGATAAACCCTACAAGGCCAGGCGAGGGTCGGCATGGGTTACGTTTGTTCGGGTGGGCAGCACGTCCCGAGAGGCCTCCAGAGAAGAGGAGGCCCGACTCTATCAGGCGTCTCACTTGATGCGCTATGACATCAAACCGGTTGCAGGCACCGGCTTAGACAGCCTGGATTGGAAACGCATCGAGAACTATTTTCAGAATATTCTTCAGCAGGATTGTCCGCCATTGGATGACGATGCCGCCTGGACGGAAATTCTTCTCAATACAGATATTTTGATTGAGGACCGGGGACATGTGATTGCGACTGTGAGCGGACTTTTGCTCTTTGGCAACACGCCGAATCGATTCTTACCCCAGGCGGGCATTACAGCGACAGCTTATTCGGAAAAAGAAAAGGACTATGCAACGGTGGATGAAGAGAATATCCGGGGACCGTTGGTGTCCGTCTTTTCTGAAAGCGGTGACCTGCTGAAAAAGGGCGCAATCGATAATGCCCTGGATTTTGCTGCTCGCAACATGGGCACGACTGCCTGGCTGGAAGGAGGACGTCGGCAGAGAAAGAAGGCCTTTCCTGAGGAAACTGTACGGGAAGCTGTCGTTAATGCAGTGGCCCATCGGGATTATACCATTACGGTAACCGATATCGAATTGTCGCTCTACAGTGATCGCCTGGAGGTGATTTCTCCCGGTCGTTTGCCGAACACGGTTACGGTTGAAAAGATGAAACAGGGATATCGAGCGGCTCGAAACGAACTGCTCAAGGAGATCCTGCGCGATTATGGTTATGTGGAACACCGGGGTATGGGCGTGCGGAACCGCATTCTCCTACCTATGCGTGAGCACAACGGCACGGAGCCCGATCTGATCGAAGAAGAGGACCGCTTTACCTTGCGTCTTTGGAAGGACTGATCCATTATTGCGATTTAAAAGATAGTGCTTACAAAAGAAGCCGTGAGTCAGTTGCTCACGGCTTCTTTTATCGCCTGTGGGAGATGTCATACGGCCTGATACGTTGTTGGGATTTTCAGAGTAAATGTGCTGCCCTTGCCCACTTCGCTTTCCACTGTTCCGGAATTAGAAAAAAACCGTCACGCCAATTCTTCCCGAACCTGCGCTTCATTCCAGCGCGGCTGGATGCCACGTGCGCTCGGGTTCGTTATCATGGGGTAGTGGCCCTCTCCAACATGTGATTACACGTAAGTCATTGATATTTCCAGACTTATGCATTTTCGGCGAATTTGTACAAATCCTTGTTTTATATTGACTTAATCGGTTACCACATGTACCAGAGGGCCACTACTCCTGCTGTTTTATGGGTTTTCCGCTGCATTGCAAAGCCCCGTCTCTTTCTGCAAAGAGACGGGGCTTTGCAAATGGATGGGTTCTGCGGTTTTCTGCGTTGGGCGGAAGGGCCAGCGGGCAGTTCGGCGGCCCTCAGCGATCCAGCCTACCCCGCCGCCTTCCGTTTTCGTCGCTTTGGTTTTTGACCTGCCATCAACTCCGCCTGATCCCTGGGAGAATAAAAGTAGGCAGCCGCCCGGGCGTTTTCGCCAACATCTCCAAGAAGGCGACGCTGGCGAGGGGTGCATTTGTCGAGGATTTCAGGTGGCTGGTTTTGAAAGTCAAAGGGGCGGAAACACATCTGACTGTAACAGTAGATGAGGGTTTTGCGGGCACGTTTTGAGTGATTGGGAGATACCCCATGCCAGAGAGAATGTGCGAAGATGGCGGCATCTCCGGCGTTGGCATTGAGCTGGATCGCACCGGGTGTGTCGGGGGTAATCGGCTTATCGCCTTCCGGAAAAGGTCGAAGGTGAGAGCCGGGAAACAGCGTGAAATTGCCCTGGTTGGGGCCGGTGACATCGGTGAGGAAATATTGGATCTTGATCTGGAGGGGCCAGGAGGTTTCGGTCACGCGAATGTGGCGCATTGCGGGGCCCCCATCGGTGTGGATGTAGCCTTTGAAATCGGGGTTGGGAACGCGCACGATGGCTTCGGCCATGCTGAGCTGGATGTAGGGGCCCATCAGGTGGAGGATCAGGTCGAAGAGGGCGGGGTGGTCCATCAGTTGGATAAAGACGTCGCTGTCCGGCAGGAGATTCCGGCGGTCCATGCCATTTGCCGGATGGGCGTTGCGGGTAACGTGTTTTCGATAGAGGCGGTTGATCTCACGGATCAGTGTTTGGACCTTCTTTTTGGACAACACGTTTTTCAATACCAGGTAGCCATCGATGGCCCATTGTTCCTGTTGTGCTTCCGTGAGGGTAGTATAGGTCACGGCGATTTCCTTTAATGGAGTTCGATGACGTCTTCGTCGGATACCACATGATCCTGTTTGACCTGCTGGCCGTCGTATTTGTCGGCACCCCAGATGCGGGCGAATCGGAGGTTTTCAGAGAAATCCCGGTGTACTGTTTCGGCAACTTCAAACACGGTGCTGCCAATGGGCAGGGTGTAGGGTTGGTCCATGTCAGGTTGTTTGCCGGGGGCTTTGGTGTAGATGCGGAGGACATGGAGGGCTTCGAAGAGTTTTTCCGGCAGGGTTTCGGTATTGTGACCGGACTGGACGGAAAGCGTGAGGATCGGGAAGTCGTCCCCGTATTCTTCCTGGAGGGAGGCCAATCCCGATTCGGCGTTTGGGGCGTCGAACTTGGTGGCGACAAGGTAGGTGGGCTTGATCGCCGTGGACAGGTCCGGGCTTTCGGTCTCCCGGTCTCCGGTCAGGAGAAGGTGTTTTTCTTCCAGCAGGGAGGTGAGTTCCAGCACTTGCTCTTCGGGGGCTGGCTGGGAGAGGTCCACGACCAGGAGGACCAGGTCGGTGTTGCGGATGATGTTGAAGGCCCAGTATTCGGTGTGTTCCGGCGATACGGGAGGCATGTCAACAAGCTGGATCTGGATGTTTTCGAAGTGCATCATGCCGGAGGTCGGTTTGAAGGTGGCAAATGGATAGTCGGTGGGCTCCACCTGGGCTTTGGTAAAGTGAGCGACGATACTGGTTTTGCCGGCGTTGGGCAATCCCACCAGGACGACCTGGCCGGCACCCTGTTTGTCGACTTTGTCCAGGGTGGAAGACGTTTTGGCCCCTTTCTTTTTTCCCTCCTGGAGTTCCTTTTTGTGCTGAGAGAGGCGCTTTCGGTGGTCTGCCCGCAGGTGATCGGTGCCCTTGTGTTTGGGCATGATCCGCATCATTTCTTCGAGGGCTTCGATTTTGTCTTCCGGAGAGATGGCTTCCCGGTAGCGCTGTTCGGCCCGGTGGTAGTCAGGAGGCAGGTTGGCTGGCATGGTTGGGTGTCGGTGTTTTAAATTTTTTTGAAATTTGGCCTTGTATCAATCCCTGACGCTTTGCATCGGGTACAATCGGTGCAGGATCTTGACGCATATTGCCCTTGAGAAAGCGGTTGTGGAAAGACAGGGTTTAGGGGTCGATCATCTGGTCCAGGGCCCGGATGTATCCGATGCACCAGGCCAGGCCTGCGGCCCGGTCTCCGGCAATGGTGGGGAAGTGCTCGGGATAGAGCTGGCCGGTGTAGCCGATTTGTTTCAAGGAGCGAATGGTGCCGGGCATGTCACATTCACCTGTGCCGAAGCCGACTTCCAGATAGCCGATGGCGGTCAGGCGGTCGTGGAGTTCTTTTTCGGCCGAATCGCGGATGTGGGTGACGATGTCGCGGATGTGGACCATGAAGACTTTATCCTGAAATTTGAGCACGGTTTCTGCCAGGGGGTCGCCGGCAAGCTCGGATTTGCCCTGGCAGAAGATGACGCCGTTGGCAGGGCTGTCCACTTCGTCAAAGAGTTGGGACATGGTTTCAAAATTCCACAGGGGGCGTCCGGGGGCATGGTAGTGGTGGGTGGAGACTTTGACGCTACACCGTTCGGCGGTGCTGGTGAGTTCCCGGTATACGTCCATCAGGAGTTTCCAGTGTTGCTCCTGGTCTTCCGGATCGGTCGGATAGGCGTCTTTGTTGTTGAGGTAGAAATGTAAGAACGGGATCTGGGCTTCGCCCATTCCTTCAATGATCCGGGTGATGACGTCGAGTTCGGCTGTTCGGACGGCGTCATTGGGCAGGGTTTCCAGATTGAGGCGGGGTGGGGTAAGTCCGGCCAGGGTTACGCCGCCCCGCGCATAGTTTTGGGCGAGGTCTTT
>JAPUJS010000362.1 GCA_027296045.1 bacterium
GATTGTTGCTTTATCATCTGCCACGATGTGCGTTATCCCGAACTGGTGCGGCTTCCTGCTGCTGCCGGGGCGAAGGTGTGTTTCTTCTGTAGTTGTGAGAGTACGATCTTGCAAGAATCCAAGCTTTCGGCGTATCGGGCCATGCCGATCAGTCGGGCGACGGAGAATGGAATCTTTCTGGTGATGGCCAATGCGCCGGCGTTTAAAGACGATCTGGCCAGTTCGGGATCGTCGCATGGTGAATCGAAGGTGGTGCATCCAGACGGTAATGTGATGGTAGAGGCCGGTATTTTTACGGAAGAGACGCTGATTCAAGACCTGGATTTGACGGAGGCGGGTGGCGGGGTGGCACGGCGGGCGTTGAACGATGTGACCTGTTTGCGCGATTGGATGCGAGATGGATTGGATCTCGTGAGTCTTCCGATCCGGTCTCGTAATGGGCGATCTCGACGAAAAAAGGTGCTGGTATAACCTATTTTAAAGGTGAACTATGAGGTTAGGGGACAAAAAGATCGTGGTGACGGGAGGGGCCTCGGGCATTGGTGGAGCTACAGCGATTTGCTGTGCCAGAGAAGGCGCGCAGGTTGCCGTGGTGGATCTGGATCGTGAAGGCGTGGAAGATACTGTGCGGGTGATCGAAGAGGCGGGCGGCAGCGCACAGGGGTTTGGGGTGGATGTACAGGAAGAATCGCAGGTCCGATCTCTGTTTGAAGAGATCGGAGGCGCATTGGGGCATGTTGATAGCGTGATTCATGCAGCCGGGATTCTGGAAGGGGCGCTGGTGCCGGTGGATGTGTTTGAAGAATTTACGTGGGATCGGGTGATCGATATCAATTTGAAGGGCAGTTTTCTGGTGTCGAAATATTCGGTTCCGCTGCTGGAAAAGGCCGGACAGGGGGTGCTGGTGCTGATTGCATCGGGCGCGGGTGTAAAAGGCGGGAGTTCGTCGGTGGCTTATGGATCGAGCAAGGGCGGGGTGCATGGGTTGTCTCTGGTTCTGGCCGCTCAACTGGCAGATCGGAACATTCGGGTGCATGGGGTTTGTCCGGGTGGTATTGAGACGCCGCTGAAAATGCGGGTGGTGCAAAAACAGGCCGATGCGTCCGGGCGGTCGGTAGATCAGATGGCAGCAGGGTTGGGAGATCCGAAAGGGGTGGGTCAAATTCTGTCTTTTCTGGTATCGGACGAGGCGGATTATGTGAGGGGGACGATTTTTACGCGGTGACCTAACCTCCCTGTCCCCCCTTCCCTAAAGGGTTAAAACTTATCGAAAGGATCATCATGCCAGACGCACGCCCTAATATTCTCTGGATCTGCACGGATCAGCAACGGTATGATACAATTGGTGCGCTGGGAAATGCGCATGTGTCCACGCCCCATATTGATCGGCTTGTGTCGGAGGGGTTTGCCTGTACCCATGCGTATTGCCAGTGTCCGATTTGCACCCCCAGTCGGGCCAGTTTTTTGACCGGGATGTATGCCAGTGCGGTGCATGTGAATGGGAACGGGAATGCGACGTTTCCAAATCATCCGCCGCTGGTGACCAAGTTGCTGGCCGATTCGGGCTATGACTGCGGGCTGATTGGAAAATTGCATTTGACCAGTGCTCACAAGCGGATTGAAGAGCGCGTGGATGATGGATATCGGTACTGGGAGTATAGCCATGCGCCCCGAGATGATTGGGAGGTCGGGCATGGGTATGCGGATTGGGTGCGGGAACAGGGGGAGAGTTTGGGGGAGTTGACCAAGAGCCTGGACGGTGTTCCGGAGGCATTTCATCAGACCACGTGGTGCGCGGAGAAGACCATTGAATTTATGAAAGAAGAACGGGAGGGCCCCTGGTTGGCCAGTGTGAATATTTACGACCCCCATCCGCCATTTAACCCCCCAAAAACCTATCGGGACATGTTTGACCCGGAAGCGATGCCGGGCCCTTTGTTTCAAGAAAGCGATTTGGAGCAGCAGAAAAAACTGGAGATGGTGGACTTTCAGGGGAAGGCGAAGCATCCGGATGAGCTGGATATTCGAAGCCCGGTTATTCCCCGGTCTCCCGGTTCGGGTGCCGATCGGGGAGACAATGACCTGGGTAGCAAACGCGATGGCAAGACGTTGCAGGCGGCCTACTATGCGATGATCAAATTGATTGACGATCAGGTGGGGCGGATGATAGCGGCGCTGGAGGAAACGGGTCAGCGGGAGAATACGCTGATCATTTTTATGTCGGACCATGGCGAGACGCTGGGCGATCACGGGTTGATTCAGAAAGGATGTCGGTTTTATGAGGGGCTGGTGCGGGTGCCGTTGATTTTTTCCTGGCCAGGCCATGTAAAGGCCGGTGAAAAATCCAGGGCGCTGGTGGAATTGCGGGATATTGCGCCCATTTTGGTGGAATTGGCGGGGTTGGAAGTGCCAGATTATATGGACCACCGGCCCTTGTGGCCCATGTTGTCGGGTGAGCGACCGCCTCATTCTCACCGTGACTTTGTGCGGTGTGAGTATTATAATGCCCTGGATCAATCGGATGGAACCTATGCGACGATGTATCGGAACGCCCAGTATAAGCTGGTGGTTTATCACGGACACGGATTGGGCGAACTGTATGACTTGCAAGCCGATCCGAATGAATTTGAAACTCTCTGGGACAGTGCGGAGCACCAGGACATCAAGATAGATTTGATGCATCGCAGTTTTGATGCGTCGATGCTGGCGATGGATCCGGGGCCTGAGCGTATTGGCCCTATGTAATAACTCGGCCCGTTGTCGCAGATCCTAGCGGCTTTTCCGTGTGAAATTTACTTCGGGGTATTTGTGATGTCCATGAATACCCCTGATTTTTTGGTTGTATCCAACACAGGTTTCATTCTATACTTAACAGAAGTATCGGGATTGGGGCAAAGTGCCAGGGAAAATAAGGAAGGAGAAGGGTGAGACATGGAAGGAACTATAAAGATCGCTCTGATTGGGGCAGGGATGTTTGGTGGAGATGTTCACGCCCGTGCATATGCCGATTTGCAGCGGGCAGGATTGAGCGGACAGCTTGGACGCGTGGGGTTGGATGAATGGGGGCGGGAGGTGGCGCCCGTACAGTTCGACCTGGTGGCTGTGGCCACGCGGACCGAAGCGTCTGCACGACGGGTCTGTGCGAATTTTAAGGATTGGACCGGACATGAGCCCAAACCGTATTGGGGGGAGACGCCCTGGGAAGATGTGTTGCAGGATGTTCCCGATCTGGATGTGATGGCGGTGGCTACCCCGGATGATTTGCACACACCTGTGGTGCTGGCAGCCCTGAAAAACGGGACGCATGTGATTACCGAAAAGCCGATGTGTTTGTCCATTCAGGAAGCCGATCAGATTGTGGCGCTGTCCAATGAGAAGGGGCTGGTGTGCGCGGTAGATATGCACAAGCGCTACGATCCGGACCATTTGCGCATTCAGCACGATATTTCGGAAAAGATCGGGGAGCCACTTTATGGGTTGGCGATGTTGGAAGAACCGCTAGA
Source organism: bacterium (assembly GCA_027296045.1). Taxonomy (GTDB): domain Bacteria; phylum Latescibacterota; class UBA2968; order UBA2968; family UBA2968; genus JAPUJS01. The sequence goes on from JAPUJS010000362.1 coordinate 3,504, forward strand.
GGTTTCGACCAGCATCTTTAAGTGGGCCGAAAAGAGCGATCCCTTTTCTTATGTGGGGCCGCACTGGGTGGATTTGTTTTACAATTATTATCGAAGCAAGCCCGTATCGCTGACGGCGGTGGGGCAGAAAAAGCGGCTGGTGCGTGAGGGTATCAACGCCTATGATGCCGTACAGGTGCGAGTCGATTTTGAAAATGGGATGAGTATCTATTTTCACAACAACTGGATCACGCCCGACGATTTTGAAGGGCCGGTAAATCAAGGCCACGAGATTGTGGGGACCGACGGGAAGGTAGAGTCCGATCAGCAATATCGGGGGTTCCGGTTCTGGTATCAGGGCAGCGGAAGTCGGAGTTCGAACAACCATTTTACGCGGGATGTGAAGCGACCGGATGGGTCACAGGTTTATATCGGGTACGGTGTCGACAGCATCACGGTGGCGCTGGTGGCGATTTGTCGCGTGAAGTTTTCGGGTCACAGCCTGGAAGATGTGAAGGCGATTTATCCAACGGCGGAGGACGGTCGGATTATATCGGCTATTGTGGATGCGGCCCGACGGGTTCGCGATCTTAATTTTGAATATCTGCAGGCCGGCAAGGGCGCAACGGTGACCGCCCGGTTTGGTGCAGATGGGATTACTATTGTGGATCCCAACCGTGTGGAGGAGGGTGCCGATGCCGTGTTTCAACGAATTTATGAAAAGCCGATATAAGACCTCCTCCCGTCCTGAGATGGGGAGGAAAAAAACGGGGATTGCACATTTTTTTCTGTCACAATGTTATTCGTGGGAAGGGCAGGTCCATGGGCAAAGAGTTTGATATTACACCAAAGGATGTTCCCCCGGTAGATACCCCATACCGTCGTATTGTGACGTGGTTGCCGGCACCCGAGTCGGTGCCGGTTTTGGAAACGCAACGGCGGGTTGAAC
>JAPUJS010000363.1 GCA_027296045.1 bacterium
ATCATCATTTTTGCGCCTACCACCGAAGGTGAGCTCACCGGCACTCTGACGATCCTCAGCAACGACCCCGAGCAGCCTGCGTTCCAGATCACCCTGGCCGGATTGGCGACGGGACCCGCTCTGCCGACACCTACCCGTCCCACACCGGACTTCAACGGCGACGGCCTGGTCAATTTCTCCGACTTCCTGGCCTTTGCCGCCGCCTTCGGTACCCGTTCGGGAGATGCCTTCTACGATGCCAGATTCGACCTGGACAGCAGTGGTGACATCGCCTTCCCCGACTTCCTGACGTTTGCCGCTGCCTTTGGCAAGCCCTTAGAAGGATAATTTCTCCCCATGTGATGTGGCTCACCGATTCCATCCTTCATCAAACCTACGTTATGTGTTACCATATTTTTCGGTTGTTTTTATAGATCCTCTGATTTATTTTACAACCAGTTGACCCGCATTCGGGCCGTCGGGGAGCACTGGATTCGGCAGTCACACATTTTTTCGGGGGTTACACCATGCTGCTACCGCCTCCTAAAGTGCAGGAAGGAACCTTGAGCCGGCTGAGAACCCATGCCAAGAAAAAATACGTTGGCAAAAAAGGCATCAAGGAAATCCGGGCAAATTTCAAAGCCAATCACCTCTTTCTTCAGGTGGTCAAAGAAGAAAAAGGGGGCTTCATCGGACGGATGTTCCGAATGGACACGATCCGGGGGGTAGGTCGACTCGCCCGCCTGGAATATCTGGGACCAAACAAATGGAAATTTCTGATCTACAAAAGTGATACGAATAAATACGGTCCCTATTTCGAGTTTCAAGAAGGCAACATCGAAGACTGCCTGGATGCAGCAGCAAGAGTCTACTTGGTCTAATAGGAACATAAACCGCAGGGTTTGCAGCAATCCCGTGCAAACCCTGCGGTTCATTTATGCAAAGAGGAACAATGGCCATCAAATACTCCCTCCGCGAACCCATGGCACCCGGCGATACCCTGTTGGAAAAATTCCGCAACCTGGCCGAACTGGGCTTTTCCGGCATTGAAATGACCAACAGCAGCACCCGGGAATATGCCGAAGAAATCCGCAAAGCCGTCGACGAAACCGGCATCACTCCCAACATATTCTCCTCTCGAGGCGGGATGGGATTGCTGGATGCCCGAAAAGAAGAACGCCAGGAGGCCATCCAGTCCATCAAAGATGCCCTGACCCTTTGCGGCGAACTCGGTGGCGTAGGGGTCATCTTCCCCCCTCTGATCGGCATCAAAATGCGGGACCACGCGCAACGCATCCCCGACCTGTCTCCCCTATACAACACTGCCCGGCTCGAAAAAGAACTCCTCAACGCCATCCTCAAAGATGAAATCGCCCCCCATGCCGAAAAGTGCGGGTGCAGCATCATTATCGAACCCCTCAACCGATATGAACAGTGGTGGCCCTGCACGGTTGCCCACGGCGTCGAGATTTGCGAGGCGGCCAACAGCCCCGGCGTCACCACCATGGCCGATCTCTTTCATATGAGCATCGAAGAGTCCGATCTGGCCGGGGCGATCCACACCGGCGGCAAGCACATTGCCAACGTACATCTGGCCGATTCCAATCGTGTATTACCCGGCTATGGCATGACCGATTTTGGACCGCCGCTTAAAGCCCTGGAAGAAATCGGATATCCCCATTATTGCGGATTCGAATGCCGCATTCCATCCAGAGACGCCAAAGCCGAACTCAAGAAATCCATGGACTACCTCAACAGCCAACTTTAACCCTCCCGAAGGGGTTCACGCCCCCATGCAACAACCCCCGGACAAAGGCCGAGAAGCCCGACACAAAGCCGAAGCGGCCGACTAACGAAACCATCCTTCTGATACCAGAACAGCCCTTGTGCCAACAAGCATACAGGGCTGTTCTGGTTCCGAGTTCCGGGTCTACCCACTCGAAACTCGAAACCCAAAACCCGGAACTTTTTTTACATGTTCGACACCACCTTCCTCCAGCCCGCCGACCTCGAATTCGTCGTGATTGCCGACACCCACTACATGCTCGACCCTGGAGACCGCCCCCTTGAATTCGAATCTCGGAGAAAACAAACAGCCCGTGCAGAAACCGCCCTTCAACTGGTGGCAGACCTCGATCCCGCCTTCGTCGTTCACATGGGCGATCTGTCCCAGGAATATCCCGAAGCCGAGCGGTTTCAAGACGCCATCCAGGAGGCCCGAGAACAACTCGAACGCTGTGGCATCCATCCCCATCACGTGGCGGGCAACCACGATGTGGGCGACAAAACCGACCCGACCATGCCCACCCATCCCGTCACGCCCGAATCCCTCGCCCTCTACCACCAGCATCTTGGCCCTTCCTGGTACAGTTTTGATCACGATGAGATACACGTCATCGTGATCAATTCCCAAATTCTCAATACGGCCTTGCCGGAAACCGAAGAACAATGGTCCTGGCTGGAACAAGATCTATCCACACACGCAGACAAACGCATCTTCCTCTTTCTCCACCTGCCCCCCTACCTCGGGAATGCGTCCGAACCCTATCTGGGTCACTACGACAACATCGCCCAACCCGACCGATCCCGTCTCCTGAACCTGGTCCGCAAATATCCAATCGAACACCTGTCAGCCGCCCACGTACATTTCGCTTTTTTCGACCGCATCGGACAGGCCCGATACTATATCGTACCCTCTCCATCCTTCACCCGCCCTGGCTTCAGTCACCTGTTCGAAAGCGAAGCCCCACCAGAACATGGCCGCGACGATACCGGCAAACTGGGATTTCACCTGGTCCGCGTTTTCCCCAACCGCACAGACATACACTTCATCCGCACCAGAGGCGACCTTGCCCCCACAACCGCAAAACGCCTGGTCACCCGCACCTCTGCAAGCCTCCCCGATTCCCCTTTGGGTCTAACGCTCCGCCGTCCCCTCACCCCCATCAACGATGTCCCCATTGCCTATCCCTCCAGCGTCCGTCAACCGGTGCGCAACGACTACCCCTTCTTATCCTGTCTGGAACTGGGAGCCACATCGGTTCGTATCCCCTGGACCGATCTGGAAGACCCCTTTCAATCCCAACGGCTGCAATGGCTCCAAGAGGAAGGTGTTCACCTTACAGCCACCTTCCTGGATGCCGATCCCTCCCGGTTAACGCAGGCGCTTCAACAACACGGCACCCAAATCGACACCTGGGAAATCCAGCTTCCCGGCACCCCGTTCCCCACACACGATATTCTCCACATCCTTTCCGAACATCAGGCAACATTTTGCCTGGCCCCGGTGATCCCTGGAGAGCGAATTGCGGGCAAACAACACCCCCGCACCCGCACGGGCTATCTGCTTGAAGAACTGGATCCACTCGACCATTACTTGGCCTCAGAAAACGGCTTTGTCGACCGTATCCTTTGCCGAATCGATGCCGGAGACTCCCCCTGGGACATCGTCCATCGGCTCCAAAACCGGAGTCCTCTCGCCCGTATCAAAGCCATTGACCTCGCCCTCGAACTGCCATCTCTGAACGACCAGGAAAATGCGTCCCGACTGGCCGAGGCCTGCTTTGCCATTGCGCTCCTGCCCGGTTCTCGCCTCTATGTCGATCCTCTCATCGACTTTGACCGCACCATGGATATTCAGCACGGCCTTTTAGACACCCGCTGCAATCCACGCCCTCCCTTCCACATTTTCCGCTGCCTCAACACGCTTCTTTTCCACAATGGGATCAACCAATACGCCTCCCAACCCAAATCCGACCTCAAAACCCTCACGACACCCCATCAGACCTTTCACCTGATCCTTCCCAATATGCCAACCGGTCATTTAGCTTTCAAAAGCCCCTTCAAAGTCTACGATCTCCAGGAAGGCATCGCAGTTCCACCAGAAAGCCTTGAAGCGCCCCAAGGCCCCCTCCTTGTTCTCCTATCTTAAAGGATTCTTTTTTATTTGCTAACGGGGAATAGATTCCTTACCTTGCGCAAACTGTAAAGACAGCCCAGGTGGGTAACACAGAGAAGGGATCAAAGGGCATCTTGGGGTGCCCTTTTCACATGAGGTCCGTTATGGCTACAGACACCGAATCTGGAACAGGTAAAATACGCCGGGGAATTGGCGTTCCCCAACAGGACGCCCCCGTCCAGGCCTGGTCGCCGCCCAGTGCAGACACCCTGCCCCCGGTTCCCAGGTCAGCCCCAAAAGCGTCTACACCCAAATCCACGCCCAAACCCGCACCTCTGCCGCCAGAGGCCAGGCTTCATCCTCCAGGCTCCAACATGGTCCTGATCGAAGCCGGTGAGTTCATCATGGGCGACGACGACGGGGCCCGCGACGAACAGCCCCAAAACCGGGTGCTTCTAAACGCCTACTGGATCGACCGATATCCGGTGACCAACCGGGACTATAAAGCCTTTGTAGACGCAACGGACCACCGCGCCCCTCCGCATTGGAAATCGGGAAACCATACGTCTGCCCGTGATCTTCACTCGGTGACCAATACCAACTGGGAAGACGCCATAGCCTATGCCCGATGGTCCGGCAAACGCCTGCCCACCGAAGCCGAATGGGAAAAGGCGGCTCGCGGCACCCTGGGACAGAATTATCCCTGGGGAGATGCATTTCGCAAGGACAATGTGAATTCGTCCAACGACTATGAAGGTACAACCCCCGTCAATCAGTTTCCCGGAGGCGCCAGCCCCTACGGAGTGATGGACATGTGCGGAAACGTCCAGGAATGGTGTACAGACTGGTATTATGACGATATGTACACAACCTCCGCCCTCGA
>JAPUJS010000364.1 GCA_027296045.1 bacterium
AAAAGGCGTATAAATAGCATCCAGTTCCACCCCTTGCTCTGCCAGTTGCCCAATCGTTTCTAACGCCCCCTGCACATATCCCAAACAACTGTGCGGTGTCGTCCCGCTCACCGGAATATAATGTGGGTGAAGCCCTTCCCGTTTGAGTTCCTCACACAGTGCAAACGCATGCTGTTCTAAATCCCAGTGATCGCCCGTATCGATTATCTTCACACGGGCCCCCATCAAATACACCGTCAGCAAGTTCCCCTGAATCGCATACCACTCATCCCGACTCAACACAACCGCACACCCCATCCCTAACTGACGTGCCGCTGCCGTTGTCAACCGCGCATGATTGCTCTGAGCACTTCCACAGGTCACCAACGTATCCGCACCCTGAGCCCTTGCCTGAGCGATTTCATATTCCAGCTTGCGCGGCTTGTCCCCCCCCAGTGCCAAATCCGTCAAGTCATCGCGTTTCAAATAAACCTGCACATCCAGTTGCTTGCTCAGATGAGGCAAATGTTGGAGGGGCGTTGGAGTACGCGTCAAAGTCTCTTTATCATAGCGTGCTAACGCCGCTTCAATCCCGGACATCTCCATCCTTTCATCGTGTTATAAAGCTCCCCGCTGCGATATCCTATCGATCTCCGAACGTGCTCACCGGAGGAAATCGGTCGTCCGGCATCTGTTGTCCTGCGGTCAAATTCAAAGGATCGGTCACCACATGGTTGGCCCCGCTATAAGGCGCATCCCGATCTGCAAAAATAATCACGTGTGCAACCCGCCATTCCTCCGTCACATTTGCACCCGCCGCATGCATAATCATCCCGTGATGAAACGTACAATCGCCGGCCCGAAGCGGCATGGTAAGCCGGGGCCACCATTCCAGATCGGGCCGTTCGGCCTTCCACCGATCCTGATCCCCCGTGCCAAGATTCGGCAAATCCTCCAATCGATGAGACCCCGCCAGAAACGACATACACCCACGTTCTACCGGTGTATCCTGAAGCGCAATCCAGGCTGACAATGTATGGCGTGGCTTGTCAAACGGCCACTTCATCTGATCCTGATGAAATGCCGTCGGCTGGGCCTTCGACGGCTCTTTCGCCAGCGTATGATCGTGCCACAAACGCATCGGCATCCCCGCCAGTTTTTCCGCAACCGCCCCCACCTTCGGGTGGAGCGTCAATTCTCGAAGCGCCTCACTATCCCGCCACACATCCACATATTGATGAAAAATCTTCCCGTATCTTGCCGATCCCCCGTGCGGAGTCGTCTCCAAAATCTCCAACGTCACCTCCCGATAGTGTGCTGCTTCCTCCGGGCTGATCACCTGCTCAACTTTCACCACACCGTTCCGTTGGTACTCATCCAACACCTCCTGAGAGATCTCCATATCCATCTGTATTTCATGCCCCATCCTGATCACTCCTCCATACCAACTCCCTTCCCGTTAGGAAAGGGCCGGGGGTTAATTCACCTCAATAGCCCGACGTTCCTCCGTTGCCCGTCGAGCCGCATCAATAATCGCCAGATTATGACGGGCCTGTTTCCCCGTCACTGGCAGTGCTTCGCCCTTCGCAAGCGCCTCAAATGTCGCCGCAAAATACCCCGCATGGCCAATCCGACTTCTAGCTTCCGGTTCCACACCTTCAAATTGAACCAGATCTACCGCTTCCCATTTTCGTTTTTCCCGCAAATACCTCTGAAGATCCTGTCCCCGTTTGATGACCCGAAATCCACCCCCTTTTGCATGCACCTCCACCAGATTTCCCATTTCCCCACCTCCAGACCCCGGTACACACCACGAAGTGGACACCGTTGACACAGCCCCATTTTCATGTTCCATTAACAACAGCGCCAGGTCGTCCACATCAAAATCAAAATAAACCGTCTTCACCCGAGCTTCGACATATTTCACAGGCGATCCGACCAGGTTTTCCACCAGATAAATTTCATGGTAAGCCGAATCGTTAATACACCCGCCGCCCGCTTCCTTAGACGCCCGCCAAACCAACTCCGGATCCGCCTGATCGTCGGTCTTATTAAACAGGGATTTTGCACGCCCATACAACGTCTTCCCCATTCCCTCAAGCCCCTTCAATGCAGTCTGCACTCCCGGTGTAAACAGAAAATTGTGTACCACCGAATACGACACCCCGGCCCGTTCAACCGCCGCCAGAATCTGATCGGCTTCTTCCAAAGACATCGCCATCGGTTTTTCACTGATCACCGCCACGCCCGCTTCGGCTGCTGTCATCACATGTTCGGCGTGCATGTGGTGAGGCGTCGCAATCGTCACCGCATCCAGATCCGCCTTCTCGAGCATCTCTCGATAATCCCCATATCGCTGATTCGAAGGTACGTCTGCCGCAGTGCCAACATGCATCAAATTTTCGGGCACCACATCCGAAATAGCCGTCACCCGAACCCACTCCGGACATGAGAGAAGCCCCTGCAAATGCGACTTTTGCACAATGCCTCCACACCCAACCAAGCCCAATTTGACAGCACTCATCCTACACTCTCCCGAACCTGTGTCCGAAACAGAGGTTCCAGATCCGTTAGTACCGCTCCCAATTCCCGATAATCCTCATCGTCCATCTTCACCGTGCCCGGCATCCTCATCCCCGCCGTCTGAAACATACCCCGACGCACCAGCACCTCTTTCACCAGCGGCAATCCTAAAATCTGAGTCAAATTCGTCAGTGGCAACAACTGATTGAACCATTCCCGCGCCCGTGCCTCATCGCCATCCTGAAACGCATTCCAGATATCTACATGTACATCCACAACCGTCGCCCCCGGCATAAACCCACTCGCTCCCCGACGCATCTCCGAAATCATCCACCGACACCAGGCACCCCCAAACACACCCCGACAATGCTCGCCCGCTTCCCGTACAATTTCACTGATATGATGGGCACTTGGGCTGGCTTCTTCCTTAATATAGGTCACCTGCTCTACTTCCTTCAAAAGCCGAACCAGAGCTGCAGGCGCCATACCAACCCCGGCATTCTGAACAAAAATGGGCAACCCCCCCGCATCGGAAATCGCCTCATAATAGGCCCGAACCTCATCCTGTCCCCCCCGTGCCAGATACGGCGGCATCCCGATCACTGCATCGGCACCCACCCCTTTTGCATGCGCAGCCAATTCCACCGCAACCGATGTATTCGTCCCCGCCACACCCACAATCACAGGAACCCGCCCATCTGTTGCCACCACCACCACCTCCACCCAGTGCTGTCGTTCTCGATCCGACAGATACTGAAACTCACCGCCCAGCACCGGATACACCAATCCACCAGCACCAGCCGCAACACAAAAATCCACCTGCCGCTTCATACTTTCTGCATCAAACGTACCATCCTCATTCAGTGGCGTCTGTAAAACCGGCAAAATTCCACGAATGGGGTCGCTCACAAATTCCTCCTTCAAGCTGGATCACGAAAAAACACGAAAAAGCACAGAGGGCACGAAACCACACCACCCTACCTCCCAAATCCCCTCTGTCTCCCCTTTTCCAAAAGGGGAGGAACTTGCTTGGGGCGAAGAGGAAGTGGGCAATGGGGCGATCTTTTTCTGTTTGTTGAATCTCAAAAGGATATGGAGAAGTGGAGAGGCGACAGTATCTCACTGCTTCTCCAAACCAAATCTCCCAAACGGGTGTAAATCACTTCACCTTCACAACAGCCTTGAAGGAGAAGCACTCGCTGCACACAGCGCACTGTCCGTCTCGCATCACCGTTGAGAAGTCCACCGTCACTGGTAGGCCAGAACGCTCCTATATCCACCTTGGTAATTTTGCGCTG
>JAPUJS010000365.1 GCA_027296045.1 bacterium
AGCACCAGGTGCCCGCACAGATCCCACTGATAAAGCTCCTTCTCATCCATGCCGCAATCCGGATCGCGTCTGTAAATCGAGGGATGAAAAATACCCGGTGTTTCGGCTATTTCACAGGTCTCTCCATCCGATTTCAACACAGGCGGATGATCCGGACACCCGGCCGGTAGCATCACCGCTCTCTGCAAAGGCGTCATTTCCGATGCCCATGCTTCGGCCAGGGATTGGTCTGCCTGAGCAAGATTTCTGAGCGCCGTTTCGCTTGCATAACCATAGGCGACCAACCGCGGTGCCTCCTTCCCAGGGACAAACCCGTGTAAAATCGTCTCCACACACAGAAGCAAATCGCCCGCCTTCAAAACCGGCTGGGAAACCAACCCCATATCGTCCGTCCCGGACACCAGATCCGATGGCGTCTCGACAGAACTCTTGTGACTGGCCGGAACCAGCACAAAGCCCCCGTCCCCTGGATGAACATCGGAAAGTGCCCAGATGGCCAGCATCCCCTGACAAAATTTAATGCCGTTCTGGAAATAATACGCCCGACTCGGGTCCCTCGGTTCATTGCCACCCACCAGACAATTCGCTCGATCTGCTTCTCTCTCTCCAACAACCCATGGCCCACGGTCCAACAGAACCTCCTCCGCGATCAGTTGATCCAGATACTGCGTTAGAATCGGATGGTCCCGCAACCGGACAAACGGGTCGCTCAGTGGAATCGACCCGAGATCCGCGCCACCCAGCGCACGGTTGCAAGCATCCACCTCTTCTGAAGTCAGAACATCTCGCACAATCAGATAGCCTGCAACGTCGAAAGCATAATTCTCTTTGTCCGTCATCGCCATTCCTTTCTACCTCACTGTGGCGTGAAGCTCAGGATTCCTTCCCAACAAACACCGCTTCGAAGCCTTGCACCATTGTTGTAAATCTCCAGAAATATGCGATAAACCTCAATAAGCCTGCAACCCGCGCGATTCCCGAATTCCATCCCGCCAGGCTTCGGAAGAAATCACCTGAGAGGGCTTTTGCGGCGAATTGTGACGCGGCAACTCTTTAATTCGAAGTCCGCTTTTTTCGGGATCATCGTGTTCTGCGTAAAACGTCTCCAAATCCAGAAGCAGCTTTGCTCGGACCTCAGCCAGTTCGGCCTGCTCGGCAAGATTCACCCTTTCTCCAGGATCGGCTTCCAGATCAAACAAATCATCAGGACCATTTGTATAGCGACGAACAAGCTTGTAGCGAGGCGTGCGGATCATCCTGAGATCCCCGTATTCGCCATACCGTGTATCGTCCCAATCATCGATCCGTCCACCAGATGCCAGGGCCAGATAACTCCAACCCGGATATCGAACATTCGACTGGTATTGCTCCGGCCGCACGCCACACACTTCGCAGATGGCCTGAAACGTATCGAAATGATCCACGTGCCGTTCGCAAACCACACCGTTAGAAACCATCGGGCCATAAAGAATCAGCGGCACCCGAATCGAAACATCGTACATATTCAGTGGACGGGTCCCGTTTCCCTTCCCCCAAAACCCGTTTTGTCCGAGCGAAAGACCGTGATCCGACGTATAGATCACCAGCGTATTATCCGCCTGTCCAGATGCCTCAATTGCATCTAAAATACGCCCGATATGCCGGTCGATATCCGTCACAGCAGCATACTGATTCATATGCCGAATCCTGGCTTCCTCCTCGGTAGGCACAACATCTTCTGCAAAACCCTCATTCCAGCTCAACGGATGGGGATTGTCCAGCACAATATCCCGAAACGTTGCGTGATCGTACGAATCCACAAGATCCTGTTCCTGTCCCACATAGGGAGAATGCGTGGCGGTGTGGCCAATGTGAAGGAAAAACGGTTTATCGTCCGGTACCGAATTCAAAAATTCAATCGCATAATCGGTAATCACCTCCGTCCGATTTCCCTCATGCGTAACCGATTCCTCTTCGTTCACAAACTCCATCTTACCCACATGCCGTCCGCCCGGCGAAATTCGCGACCAATCATAGCCCCGTGGCCTCCGATCGCTCTGTCCAATATGCCACTTTCCCGAAAGCCCGCACACATACCCTTCCTGCTGAAGCATTTCCGCAAGCGTAACCTGCCCGGCCAGCCAATCCCGATCTTCACACTCGGGATCCCGCAAATTGATAAAATCATGGACCCCGTGCTGAGAACTCGTCAACCCCGTCAACACACAAGCCCTGGCAGCCGAGCACACCGGTGTCGGCGTAAACGAATGGCGAAACATCACACCCTCACGAACCATACGATCAAACGTTGGCGATCGCACCTCCGTATTGCCGTAACACGGCAAAGTCCACGGCGCGTGGTCGTCGGTCACAAACAAAATCACATTGGGTCGATCTGCCATCACAAACGCCTCGGAGAAAAGGGTATTAAAGCGTCAGCACATTCCAGGCCTGCGTCGGATAATCCGTGCCCTGCCTGGACGCCCGGTTAAACACCCACCGATATTCTGCAATCAGACTTGCGTGGAGTTCGGCAATCTCGAGCGCACAGTCCGGATCGTCGGCCAGGTTCACAAACTCATACGGGTCCGATTCGATATGGTATAACTCCGTTCCATCAGGGCCACGAATATGTTTCCATTCCCGATTCCGGATACTCAGACCGAGGCCTTTCGGACGCTGAAGTTCGGTGATTGCGACCGACCGCTCTCGCTCAAGTGCTCCGCCATCCACCAGCGGCTTCAAGCTCACGCCTGGAAGATGTGGTGGGATATCGAGGTCAGCGAAGTCGAAGGCTGTGGGCAACACATCCAGCAGATTCACCAGCGAATCGCTCGTCAATCCTGCCCGAAACCCTTTGGGAGGTTTGATAATAAACGGCACCCGAATGGCCTGTTCATACAAATTGTATTTTGAAAACGCACGAACGCCTCTCGACCCCAGCAATTCGCCGTGATCCGACAGAAATAAAATCAACGTATCATCGTAAAGACCGTTGCGTTTCAGCGCCTCCACAACCTGACCATGACACGCATCGCAGGCACTCACATAAGCCATATAATTGGCAATCGCATCCCGCAATTCCTCCCGCTCCAATCCCTCAAAATTCGGATACGCATCCCGGTCTGGTAAATCATCCGGCGGCTCGGGTGGTAACACCACATCGTTGGGATCGTACATCCCGGCAAAATCCGCCGGCACCACATGAGGCGCGTGGGGTCCCGATAGACTACAAATCAACAAAAACGGATCGTCTTTGTGTGCATCCACAAAAGAAGCCGCCTGTGCCCCGACCCACCAGTCCCGCATCTGATCCAGCCGTAAGCTGGAAGTGAATCCTTTAAACGCCGCCGCACAATTATCCCCACCCTGATTGATCCCCCGTGCTTCCCGCTCTGCCATAATCGTCTCCACCCACTCCCGGTGAGCCCCCACATAATGGGCATCCATCCGTTCCCCGGTTTCATGAAACGGTCCTGCTCGATGGTCAAAACCATAATAATTACCCCGCTCAACCACCGCTTGATAAGGAATCGTGTGCATCTTCCCATAAGCCCCGGTCACATAACCTGCCCGTTGAAACGCCTTCCCCATTGTCCATTCGGGAATCTGATCCAGAGCCAGCAAATGGCGGTTGCTATAAATCCCCGACTGAAACGCATACCGCCCGTGCAGCATCGAATGCCGACTGGGCAAACAGGGCGACACCGCACAGGTTGCCTGCGAAAACCGAATCCCCTCTGCAGCCAACCGATCGTACGTCGGCGTATTCAAGCCCGGATATCCCGCACACCCCAGAAAAGGATGGGCCTGCTGATCTGTCATCAAAATCACAATATTCATAGGAATCCTATCCTAACGCTTGTTCACAAAGCCTTCAAAACCTATATTCAGAAAAAATAAATAGGTCACAGGTCGCATCAGCACTACACCGAAATAAATTTCGGCGCTACAGAGGCAAGAAGTCCTCCTGTCGTCGGACTGTATATCGTTTTTGCTAAATAACTTACGCCAGGCGATCCGTAGTCCGGCTTGCCGGACTTTGTGTTTTTTTAGTGCGGGAATTTATTCCGGCACGATGCCCGGACGGTTGCCCGATTATTTATGCAATCTTCATCATTTCCACGTGAGAGGATGATCGATTTCGTGATGTACTAATATTGTCTCCCAAAGGAGCGTAATCTTATGAATGTGCTCATCCTCGGCGGACAGGGCCAACTCGGCC
>JAPUJS010000366.1 GCA_027296045.1 bacterium
TGTGTAAAACAAACGTCAGTCTCCTTTGTAAACCACCGGAACGCTTACGGTAACTGCCTTTGCCGATTTCACTTTCGACATCAATCGTTCCGCCCAGAAATTCGGAGAACCGTCTGGTAATAGCCAGCCCCAATCCTGTCCCCTTCTCCTTCTGATCCGACCCCTTCACCTGCTGAAACTCTTCAAAGATCGTTTTCAAGGCCGCTTCAGGGATGCCCGTTCCGGTGTCTGACACAGCGATGGACATCTGTCCGTCCAATTGTGAGACATCTACGCGCACTTCACCTTCCTCTGTGAACTTTAAAGCATTGCTCAACAGATTGATGAGGATCTGGCAAATGGAAGCCTTACAGAAGGTTGTTGCTGAAGCTCGGATTCCTGATACAGATTAAAACACAGAATGGTGTCTTACACGCACAGAGTAATATAAAATATTCGTATTTATTTTATATAAATATTTGTTTATTTAATAGTTATTTAAATAGAGTCATTTTATCTACGCGGGGAAAATTGGTCTGAAGTGGGTATTATTCTGTCCCTTATCAAAGTACCCGCCAAAATCCCGGGTGAACCGATCAAGAGGTTGCCGATAACGTATCGTCGGTCCACCTCTCCGCCTCTTAGACGTTCGCTTGCTCACGTCTTCCTACCAGCAGGGGAGAAGACCGATCCATATCCGAGCCCCTCCAAATACACCCGACTTTCCCGGACATCTGCCTCCGGCTCGTTCAAAGGCCGAACCTGCTCCACCACAATCCACTCCAGATTGGCCTCCTTGCAGGCCTCATCTGCCGCCTTCAAAAAATAAGATATTTGCGACGATTGGGTACAAAAAAATCCCCCCGTTTAAAACGGGGGGATTGCCCATCAATCAGTTATCGCCCATACCTATCCATCAGGCCATTTTTTTTGACTTCACGGCAACGCGCCAATACCAAATGCCATCTTCACACGCATAGCCACCGTCGACCAGAGAAAGCGCTTTACGCGTATTCTGGTCCACAGCCTCCCCCTCCCTCGTGGTCACATCCACGCGCTTATACCACACACCATCCTGACAAACATACTGCGTTTCTTTTATGGTGAATTCTCTTTCCTCAACAGCTTCATAGTCCATTTCCTGCGCCAACATATTCCACCTCCTGGAGCCGGAACTCCGCGACGGTTGGTTGGTATCCTCCACTACTTTTTATATCGGCAAAACAATGTGTGTCTACAGTATGGGCAATCTGTATACCAAAGTGAAGCCGGAAGAGAAAATTTATATCAAATTCATAAATTACAACATTTAATAATATTCAACAGACAAATAACCGAATGCTCAAACAGGAGAGGTGGTGTAAAAGAACTATCAAATTCGCCGCCTGGATGGTCAAATGTTTCCGTGTAGCAACCAAAAAAAAGCCCCAACAACAGGACTTCCAATCCGTTGTCGGGGCCAGCGAGTGATTGATTCGCTTGCCTAAAACTGGATTCTACCATCCAGACGGAAGCGCTTGCCGTCCTGCTCTGTCAAAATCGACTCAGCCAGATACAGGGTTGATTTCACGCTTATATTCAGTGGGAGAGACACAGATCCCGTGATCTCATGTCCCCTGAAATCGGTCACCTGACTCTGCCCACCCGAAGCCCACCGGGCCCAGTCATTCTGAGAGTAGGATGCGTTGACGGCGTACAATTCAATATTGGCCAGAGAATAACCGACTTCCCAACCATATTTCTCTCCCTTTCTCCCAACCTTGGCCGAGACCACATACCCATCTTTTCGTTCCCGAAATGCAACAAACCCACCATAGCTCGCGCCATTGGTGATCCCGTCGACACCCAACGTCACCGGCAGTCCGACCAACTTAAATTTGGCCTGTGCACTGGCCACCCAGATTTCATAGTCCCGCTCGCCGTTTCCATCCTGCAAATACTTGGGCGTCGATTCCTTCTTTTCAAAAAGATACCCACCAATCGCTGCTGTAAATGTGATCCGTTCCGTCGACGTCGTGCCCGCCAACTGGCCCGCAAAGAGGTTGCCATGAATCTCAAGCCCGCCGTCCGGCAGTTTGTACCCCCCACCCGTCCAGGTCAACTTCCACTGGTCTAAAAAATCCTGCTGAAAACGGCCGGTCACGCCCAAAATCGTCACATCATCGTCCCAGAATAACTGGCTCTGTTTCCAATACGGAAAGGCCTGCCTGCCACCAACCACCTGAATATCTTCATAGGTTATCCGGGCAAAATACCAGTCGGGAAGCACATGCTTGTCGCCTGTGGGGTTGTTGTCAAAATCTTTGATGGTGATATTTGGCGACTGCTGACTATTCTTGGCCCCGGTGCGGAACCGTCCGCCAACCGTCAAAAAATCAGAAATCGCATACTGCAATCCCAAACGCGCCCGAATACGGGCCCTGGCCCGGTCTGATCGCGAGGTCCCATCAGGGCGGTGAGAATCCCAATCGCTTTCATAGCGCAATCGAAAGTCGCCGTTTACCACAAATTTTCCGTCGGCGACATTGATCAAGTCTGCTTGCACTGGCACAATAGCCAAACAGGTAAAAATCAACGCCAACAAAGTACCTTGTTTCCACATACCAATTCTCCAACCTTCAAACAGATTCGCCATATTCTGCATCGACTCTCCCCCCTTCGAATAGATCGTACAGATAACCGCGACTTCCTTTTAATTTAGTGTATTAGAATTAATACATTATGAAAAAAAAAGCAAATACTTATTAAGTCAAAAATCATCACCTTAATTGGATAGAACAAAACCAAAAAAAAGAGCGACCTGTCCTGTGCGTCCGGCCCGTGTCAAGCCGCCAAATCACAACAAAAAGTAGTGATTTCACCAAATTAGGATCAGAACCCATTTTTAATATGAGAATAAGATATTATTTTTTATAAAAATAAAATTATGAGAATTCAGGTACATCAATTGCTTCTGGATAGGCTATCGAGAAATTTCCAACCTTCACCCTTCCACATCGCCAAGAATGAAACCTATGCAACCCGACATCGCCAAAGCCATTGCCTCTCGTGGGGAACTCTGCGCCGAAGAACTCAGCAACACCTTCTCGCAGTTCGAATCCCGGGTCCACGAACTGTCCATAATCCGCAGGATCATTGAAACTCTGAAACACCCCCAGAGTGCCCACCGGGTCTTTCAACATATCGTAGACATCATCATTAAAGAAACCAATGCCGAAAACTGTTCCCTTATGCTTCTCAACCGGGCTAGCGGGGAACTCACCGTAAAAGCCGCCAGGGGACAAACCGATTCGGTTGGCAACGTCTATCTGTCCCGAGAAAATACCGGCCAGACCTTCCGGCTGGGCGAAGGGGTTGCCGGGTGTGCTGCCCAGGAAGAGCGCATCATCTTTATTTTAAACACCAAAGAAGACACCCGGTTTGTTCAGCTTCAAAATGCCTCTATCGGCTCCCTGATCTGTGTCCCCCTCATTGTAGACACCACGCTCGTCGGCGTCATCAACATGAGCCACCCCCGGCCCAATGGGTTTTCCAGCGACGACGAACGCCTCATGCATTTTATTGGCGACCAGGTTGCTATTGCACTTCACAGTGTTCAGCTTTTCAACGATACCCAGCAGATCAACCATGCACTGGAAAAGCAGGTCGAAAAAGCCGCCCAGAATCTGGAAAATGCTCCCGCCTTTCAACAAGAGGTCGTGAAACGCAAGCAAACCGAAAGCCTGCTTCAAGCCCGAGAACTGGAACTCAAACTCCAGCTCAGACAACAGGAAATCCTTCTCAACATCAACCGGGCAGTACATTCTATGGTCCATCCAGCCGACCTGGAACACATTGTCCGAACCTGCTTTGAACAGCTTTTAAAGCTGGGCCTGAACCTCCAGGGCATTTCCATTCAACGAAAAATGGATGGCTCCAGGTTTGAGTGCTATGCCTGGAACCGGGTCCAGGAATTTAAAAAATGGACCACAAACAGCCACGCCGTCACACAAACCTGGCGACAAAACAGGACAGAATACCAGCCCAATATCGATGCAGATCCGGGCGATTTAACAGAACAAGACCTGAAAGAGATCGCCCGTCACCACGGCGCAATCGTACACAGCCTGCTCGACGTACCTTATGCCAGCGGCACCCTGACCCTGTTTAGCCCCATTCCCGACGCCTTCAACGCGTCCCAGATTCACTTTGTGGAACAGGCGACCTCCCTCATCGCCCTGGGCATCACCCGCCTGGAAAACCTGGAGCGCCTCGAACATCGCAACCGGGAACTGATCCGGGCAAAAGAAATCGCCCATGAGGCCAGCCAGATCAAAAGCGATTTTCTGGCCAGCATGAGCCACGAAATCCGAACGCCGCTCAACGGCATTACCGGGATGACAGACTTGCTGCTCGAATCAGACCTGACGTCCCAACAGCGCGAAGACCTGGAAACCGTCAAGGAGTCGGCCGAAACCCTCATGCAGATCATCAACAACATCTTGGACTTGTCCAAAATCGAAGTTGGAAAACTTTCCCTGGAATCGATCCCCTTTCACATCCGAGATCTGGTCCAGGACACCATCAAAATTCTGGGAATCTGCGCTCACCAGAAACACCTGAACCTAATTTCCCAAATCGATCCCAAAGTATCCCACTGCCTCCAGGGCGATCCATTTCGGTTGAGGCAAATCCTGACCAACCTGATTGGCAATGCGATCAAATTTACCAACGAAGGAGAAATCATCGTCCGCATCGCCCACCTGTCGGCTTCAGACCATCAAGAACAGCTCCAGATTTCTGTCAGCGACACAGGCATCGGTATTCCCGAAGAAAAACAGCAGATCATTTTTGAGGCATTTGCACAAGCCGACAGCACCACCACACGCCACCACGGCGGCACCGGATTGGGCCTGGCCATTAGCGCCCAGTTGGTGGACCTGATGGGCGGCACCATCTGGATTGAAAGCCTCGAAAATAGTGGCAGCACGTTTCACATTTCCCTGACACTTGACAAACCGGAAGAAAACCGTATTGAATCGACAAACGAACAGGCCGCTACACCACCCCAGCAAGCAAGCAAACTCCATCTTCTTCTGGCCGAAGACAATCCGGTAAACCAGCATCTGGCCGCGCGGCTACTCGAAAAAGAAGGCCATACCGTCATCATCGCAGAAAACGGTCAGCAGGCCCTGGACGCCCTGGAACAATCTGATTTTGATGCAATCTTGATGGATGTCCAGATGCCCGTTCTGGATGGCCTGGAAGCCACCCGAATCATTCGCAACACCGAGCAACAAACCCGAACGCATATTCCCATCATCGCTATTACAGCCCATGCCCTGAAGGGCGACCGGGAACGGTGTCTGGAAGCGGGTATGGACGACTATGTCACCAAACCCATCAAATCCACCATCCTTTTTGAAACCCTTTACGGACAGCTCGGAATGGATCGAGACCACCGGCCCAAACAAACAGATGGATCCGATGCATTTGACCGGAAAGCCATTCTGGAAAACCTGGGAGGCGACGAAGACCTGCTGCTTGAAATTGTGGACGTGTTTCTGATAGACTGCCCCGTCATGGTTTCCCGAATCGAACAGGCCCTCTCCGCCCGAGACGCACAAGCCCTGGAACGGTCTGCCCATACGCTGAAAGGGGCATTGAACAATTTCTGCGCAGACGCACCGGTCCAGGCGGTCCTCCATCTGGAATCCATCGGTCGCGAAGCGGCCTGGGATGGGGCAGAAGCAGCCTTTGACACGCTGCAAAAAGAAATCGAGCACCTCAAACAGGCGCTCGATTCATCCTCTTGATACCAGCTTCCCGGTTGTCTTACAAACGCAAACAGATGCTGCACACGCCCGATGAGACATTATCTCCCTTTGGCCGAACAGGTCTGCATATATTGAATCCCCGCACCCATCTCACATCGCGTCACCGTATCACACGACACCAAATGGCCAATTCGTTCGGGCAATACAAACCGAATCACTCCATCCCGTACTTTCTTGTCTCGCCCCATCCACTCTAAAATATCATTCACACGCAGGTCTTCCACACCACGCCAAATTCCCAGCTTAAAGAGCAACGCTTCCTGACGGTCAAAATCCGCCTGTCCCCACATCCCCTTGTCCAGGGCAATCTTACCGGCCGCCAGCATCCCCAAACACACGGCTTCGCCGTGTTTGCAATCAAACCCCGACACGGCCTCCACCGCATGTCCCACCGTATGTCCATAGTTCAAAATCTCCCGCAATCCCTCTTCGGTCTCATCCGCTTCCACCACCCGGGCTTTGATCCGGCAATTTTGCGCAATCAACCAGTCCAATCGATCCGGTTCAATCTCCAAGCGCACCGCCGCTTCCAGATATTCTTCCAAAAAAGAGACCAGCTCCGGATCTCGAATCAACCCGTGCTTGATCACCTCCGCCATTCCGGCCGACACCTCTCGGGCCGGCAAACTGAAAAGCGTCTCCGTATCGATATATACCAGCCTGGGCTGGTGAAATGCCCCGATCATATTTTTGCCCAGCGGATGATCCACGGCGGTTTTTCCTCCCACACTCGCATCGACCTGTGCCTCCAGCGTCGTGGGCCCCTGCACAAAATGGATCCCCCTCAAATATGTCGCCGCCACAAACCCCGCTGTATCCCCCACCACCCCGCCCCCCAAGGTCACAACACACGCCGCCCGGTCCAATCCTGCCCGAATCAATTCGCCGTAAATTTCCCCGGCCGTTTCCAATGTTTTATACGCTTCCCCATCTGGCATCGTCACCACCGTGACCCGAACGCCCTCCGCTTCCAAACTGTTCTGCACCCGATCCAGATACAAGGCCGCCACGGTCGGGTTTGTCACAATCGCCACCGAATTTCCCAGCTCCCGTCCTACAAAAGCCTGCCCAAATGCGTCCAGAATCCCGTGACCAACCAGAATATCATAACTCCGATCCCCCAGATTCACAGGCACCGTAATATGTGTTTGATTTTCCATGTTTTCTCACAATCGGCATCAGCCAACATCGCCCGACCATCCCTTCAGTTTCCGTATCGCAATCTCTGCCGTTTCTTCCGGGGTTCGGTTTTCTGTAGAGGTTACAAAAACATCCGCCCGGCTATAAAACGGTTCTCGCTTCTGCAACATCGCCCGAATCTTTTGCATGCGTCCCTCATCATCCAGCCCCGCCAGAAGCGGCCGCTCTTCCTTTCGGCTCACCCGGTCAAAAATGGTCTCCGCCGAAGCCCGCAGGCACAAACACACCCCGGTCTCCCGAATCACTTTCCAGTTCCTTTTCTGCGTGATGGCCCCACCCCCCAGAGAAATGACGGCAGAACCCATCCTGGAAGCCCGTTTCACACAATCGTGTTCCATCTGGCGAAAGATCGGTTCGCCGTCTTGCTCAAAAATCTCTGGAATCGACTTCCCGGCCGCCTCTACAATCATCTCATCCGTATCCACAAACGCCCGCGCCAATCGCTCCGCCAGAAGCCGCCCGACCCTGGTTTTCCCGGTCGCCATAAATCCGGTCATAAAAATGGGTTTGTTCCAAAATACATCCATCATCACATCTCTTCCGGTGCCTTCATTCCCAACAATGCCAACCCGCGTTCCAGCACAATGGTAATGGCATACACAAGTGCCACCCGCGCCTCGGCCACCGCCGCCTGGTCGGAAAGTACCCGATGGGCGTTGTAAAACCGATTGGCCACCGTACACAGCTCGATCAAATAAGTCGCAATCAGCGACGGCTCGTGGGACTCGGCCGCCCGCTGAATCTGGACCGGAAACTGCTCCAGACACTTCACCACGGCAAGCGTCTCCGGTTCGTTCAACAAATCATACGCCACCGATTCAGGAGGGAGTGCTTTCCCATATTTTCTCAGCACGCTGCAATATCGGGCGTGGGTATACTGCACATAAGGTCCTGTTTCGCCATTAAAGTTCAGCATCTCCTTCCAATCGAATACGACGTCTTTGATCCTGCGGGAATCCAGGTCTGCAAAAATAACCGCCCCGATTCCCACATCTCTAGCTATCTGATCCTTGTTCGGCAAATCGGGGTTTTTTTCTTCAATAATCTCTCGTGTTAACTCAATGGCCTGATGCAGCACATCCTCCAAAAAAATGACCTGGCCCCGCCGCGTGGACATCGCCCCATCTTTAAACCGAAGCCTGCCAAACACCACGTGCGAACACCTTTGGCTCCAATCGTATTCCATCAACTCCAGCACCTTGAACAACTGCTTGAAATGCAGCGACTGAGCCACATCTACCACATACAACAACTGATCAAATTGATAGGTCTCCCACCGATACTCCGCAGCCGCCAGATCCCGCGTGGAATACAGCGTGGCATCGTCGCTTCGCAACGCAATCAGGGGCGGCATATCCCACTCTTCCAGATCCACAATCGTTGCCCCTTCACTCACCTTCAGCAATTCCTTTTCCCGAAGCCGCTCCAGAGTCCCGGCCATCTTATCCTGATAAAAACTCTCCCCGGCAATCGATTCAAAATCGATCCCCAGCATCTCATAAACCCGATCAAACTCCTTGAAGCTCACATTCACACACACCTCCCACATCCGCGTGGCCTCCGGATCGCCATCCTCCAACCGTCGAAACCACGCCCGGGCCTCCTCTTCTGCCGAAGGATCGTTTTCAATCTCTTCATGGATCCGAACATACAGATCCAACAGGGTCTGAATCGTGATGGCATCCTCCGTCAACTCCCCCTCTCCCCAGCGCTTCCAGGCCAGGATCAGTTTGGCAAATTGCGACCCCCAATCGCCCAGGTGATTCACCCCTATCACCTCGTATCCCAGAGCCCGAAAAATATGACGCAACGCATTCCCAATCATCGTCGAACGCAGGTGATGGATCCCAAACGGCTTGGCGATATTGGGATGCGAAAAATCGATCACAATCGTCTTCCCACTGCCTTCCTCACTTTGCCCATAAGCCCGGCCCTGGGTCAACACCTTTTCCAGAACGTCTTTGACGAAATTTCCCTGGCTCACAAAAAAGTTCAGATAAGGCCCCAGCGCCTTTACGTCTGCAATCCGATCCCCCATTTCCAATTGCCCAACCAGTTCTTTGGCAATCACATTCGGCGCTTTCCGAAATTTCTTGGCCAGCGCAAAACAGGGCAGCGCATAATCCCCCATCTCGGGTCTGGGCGGCGTCTCGATCAGATTGGCCAGATCCTCCGCCTTCATCTCTGTCAAGGCGGCAAGCTGCTGGGTAATTTCTTCCACATATGGGTTTGCCACAACACTTCTCCTCACTTCAAGGGGGCCAGAATCAAAACCAACCGCATCACCTGGATCAACATACAACCTCGACCGAAGATTTGGATGCCAGGTAAAGCGTTGCAATGCCAAAACTGAACCGATTGACTTTTGTCTCGGTAAATCCGGCCGTCTGCAAACAACGGCAAAACGCCTCCCCTTCGGGAAACAGCATCACAGATTCATACAAATATCGGTATGCATCCGGGTCTCGAGACACCACCCTACCCACCAGCGGTAGAATATGCCGAAAATAAAAATCATAAAGCCCCCGAAACACAACCGCCCGGGGGCGGGAAAACTCCAGTACGGCCAGTCGGCCGCCCGGTTTCAACACGCGAAACATCTCGTGCAAACCGGCTTCTAAATTGGCCACATTGCGAATTCCAAACCCAATCGTAATCCCGTCAAAGAGTTGGTCTGGAAAGGGAAGCGTTTCGGCATCGCCGCACAAAAATCGCATCCGATCCGACCGTCCCCGTCCTTTGTCCACGCCTCGACGTAACATCTGTATCGACAAATCTGCCCCAATGACCTCAATCTCTTGACTTCGCCCTGCCGCCTCAAACCCCAGATCGCCCGTACCGGTTGCCAGATCCAAAATCCGCCAGCCCGGTTCGGGACATAGCCCGTCCACCGTCCACCTTCGCCAAATAATATCCACACCCAGGCTGAGCACATGATTCAATAGATCGTACGTCCCGGCAATCCCGTCGAACATCTTCCGGACAAACGCCCGCTTGGCCTCCGACTGTGTCAAAATCGCCCGATCCACAGCTAAACAAACCGCCTCACCACAACCTCCTTCATCACATCGGTGGGTGGCTCCGAACCCGTCCAGATTGTAAACGAACGCGCCCCTTGAAAAACCAGCATATCCAACCCCCCGTAGGCCGGAGCGCCCGCCGCCTGGAATTCGCGCATCAAGCGCGTCTCAAGGGGATTGAACACCGTATCGTAGAGCACCAGATCTGGATGCACTGCCTTTGCATTCAGCAAAGGATACGCATCCACCTGGGGATGCATCCCCAGCGAAGTGGTATTCACCACCAGCCCCGTATCTGCAAACACCCTGGCCTGAGCATCTGCCTCCATTGGCGCAACCGAAATCTGTTTCCCCGTAATTTTTTCCATATCCTCGGCCAGGGCTTCGGCCCGTTCCACCGTCCGGTTCAAAATGGTCACCCGATCCACCTCGTTCCGGGTCCCCAGCGCATAGACCACCGCTCGCGAGGCCCCCCCGGCCCCCAGCACCACACAATGGGCAGGAAGCGTAGACCCCCCCGCCACCTGTTCCAGCGCCGTCAACACACCCTACACATCCGTATTGTATCCTACCAGTTCCCCATCTTCATTCGAAATCGTATTCACCGCCCCCACCGCCAGGGCCTCTTCCGAAATGCGGTCCATATGCTCCATCACCGCCAGCTTAT
This sequence comes from bacterium, assembly GCA_027296045.1. Lineage (GTDB taxonomy): Bacteria > Latescibacterota > UBA2968 > UBA2968 > UBA2968 > JAPUJS01. The sequence continues at coordinate 10,683 of JAPUJS010000366.1, forward strand.
GCGGAATGGTCACATTCAACCCCCGAATGTGAAACCCCCGCACGCCCCGCATCGCATCTCCCACCTTGGGGGGCAACACATGGAAAGCCACATAACAGAAATCTACCCCCAGCGCTTCAATGGCAGCATTGTGCATATCGGGTGAAAACGAATGGGCAATCGGATCCCCAATGACCCCCAGCACCTGACTTGTAGACCGGATGTTCAAAAGCATCCTCGTAGGTTCCAAGTTTCGGGTTTACCACATTCGTGCCCGAGGCTCGAAACGATCTTATCCCAACAGATCTTCCACAAACTGATCTGCAATATCAAAACTCTCTTTCCAGGAACAGTCGTACGTATATCGAATAAACGCCACACCGCCCACAATCATCATCACGATCCAGAGTGCCAGCTTGAAAATGACCTTCATATGTCACCTCTTTTCTTGAGCAACCGCAGAGAAGCAGTCAAACATCTCACCATAGATCTGATCGATCGGACCAGGGTTGGCAACCGTCGTCTCCCCTTCTGCAATCAACCCGGCCAGAGAAAACGCCACTCCAACACGTGGATCTCCCCCCGCATCCAATTCGGCACCCTGGAGCGGGAGCCCCCCTTGTATCACGAGTCCATCCGGTAGTTCCCCCACTTTTGCGTGCATCTTCCTCAAATTCTCAATCACCAAGCCCAAACAATCCACCTCCCCTTCCCGAAGCGCCTGCGCATCCCGAATCACGGTTTCGCCCACCGCATAGGCCCCCATCACGGCCAAAAAGGGCAACTGGTTCAGGAACAATTCTGTCTGCGCCCCACCGATTCGAACCCGCCGCAATTCAGACCCCTTGACCTTCACCGTTCGCGTGGGAAACCTGGATTCCGATTGCGCCACCTGGATCTCTAACTGCACGTTAAACCGTCTCAAAAGCTCCAAAATTCGCCGCGTCTTGAAATCGTTTCCCACATATCCTACCGTCAGATCCGAACGCGTCAACACCCCGGCCATTCCCAACAAATACAATGCCGTTTCCGGGTCTCCCGGTAAATCGTGAACCGCCCCCTGCACCTGCTTCGGTTCTTTTAGCATCAACCGGTGCCCCTCCACCCCTGGCTCTTTGACCTTTTCAAAAGGCACCTCAGCCGCCTGGAACAAGCATTCCAGATCGTCATCTCCTGCCGTTTCCTGCACCAGCACCACCTCGCCCTCCACGTCCAGTCCGGCAAGCAAGACCGCACACTTTACCGCCGTATCGGGCGGCCCGATCTGATGCGTCCCGGCCTTCATCGCACGGCCTCCAAACCCGATCGGGAACACTCCCTCAACCGGGAGGGACACCGCTCCTCCCAATGCCTTGAATGCTTCTACAATCGCCCCGACCGTTTTGGAACACGCCGGATTGCCCTCCACCTTTGTTTGGAATGTCGCCCCGCCGAAAAGGCCAGCAACACAGGATAGCAACAAACCAGATTGCCCAACTTCAACGGGTGCTTCCAGCGCCTTCAACGGCCCTCCCGTAACCTTTACACTGCCCCTGGTCCGCCTTATTTCCACCCCCGCCTGTTTTAGCACCTCCACCAGCGGATCCACTTCCGGTCTTCTGGAGCACCGACGGATCTCCGATACCCCACTCCCCTTTGCCGCCACAGAAAGTGCCATCAAAGAAAGATCCGGGCTCCCCGGCACGTTACATTCCCCAACCAGTCCACGAATGGATTTCACAACCCTATCTTCCCCCATATCGCCCTCTATCCTCAAAAAATTCAATGCCGTCTACTACCGAATCCGCACCTCATATCCAGCACCTTCTAAAAGCAGCCCAGCGCGTTTTGCATTTTCCCGGGTATCAAACCCCATCCGGATCGTGCCGCCTTCCCCTTCCCGCACCTTCAACACTTCGATATCCTGGATGTTGATCCCCGCCTCTGCCAACACCCCTGCCGACCCGGCAATCACGCCGGGTTGATCTGCCACCAGAAGCAAAATTTCGTGCAGCGGATGCAAAAACCCTTTGGAATCTTTTGGGATCTCTCCCCGCACAGTGTTTGCATACGTAAAATCATCTTCCAGTGCATCCTGATCGATACGCGCCCGAATACGACCGAGCGCCTCCAAATACAGATCGATCATTTCTCGGATTGGCCCCACATTGGTCCGACAGATATCCCGCCACATCCCGTAGGGACTCGACGCAATTCGGGTCAAATCTCGGAATCCACCTGCTGCCATTTGCAAAGGAAGCCCCTCTCTCTCATGCAAGCGCCCCACCATTTCTACCAGGGTCGTCGCCATTATCTGGGGCAAATGGCTCACGGCCGCCGCCACCCGATCGTGGACTTCCGGTGCCATTCGCATCGACCGAGCGCCCAACCGTTCTACCAACCCCACCAGTTGCTCGCAAACCACTTCGGGTACATCGGGTGCTGGCGTCAACACATAAATCGCATTTTCGAACAAAAACGGATCGGCCGCCGTCACCCCACTTCTTTCCGAACCGGCCATCGGATGCCCCCCCACAAAATGTACGTCCGACCGGTTCAGCGAAGTAGCACAAGAAACAATCTCCCGCTTGGTACTCCCTACATCGCTCACCACACACCCTGCCGGCACGGCCTCCATCACCTGGGGCAACAGCGACAAAATTCGGGCAATCGGTGTACACAAAAAGACCAGATCCGCATGCGCTACTCCCTCGGCCAGACCCTCATATACAATCCCCGAATCGATCACGCTCAGTTCCCGTGCCTGGTCCAGAGTCTCGGCCCTGCTAATCCCTACAATCTCTCGCCCAATCCCCAGCCGCTTCAACGCCAACCCCAAAGACCCCCCGATCAAACCCACACCCACAATGGCAATGGTTGCCTCAGAAAATGGGGGATCGTTGGACATAAACCGACGCCTTCTATAGATTAAGTTAGAAAAAGAGGGAGAAATTGGCAACGTCTGTCTCCCTAAAATAGTCAAGCCTCTGCAAGATGCTCGAAAAAAAGTTCCCCCTTTCCTTTAAGGAAGGGGGGACAGGGGGGTTAGATTACACCACCTCTGCCAGTTCTTTCACAAGCACCTCCGAATCCTCCCACCCCAAACATGGATCGGTAATCGACTGCCCAAAGACCCCACCGTCCACGCCCTGCGACCCCTCCACCAGGTAACTTTCCACCATCAACCCCCGGATAATCCCCCTGAGCAGATCCGAATTTTTTCGACTTCGCATCACCTCCATCCCAATTCTGGGCTGGGCGTGAAACGTCTTGTTGGAATTATTGTGGTTGGTATCCACCACAATCATCGGGTTCACCAGCTTCCGCTCCTGAAATGTCTCGGCCGCCCGGACCAGGTCTTCGTAGTGGTAGTTGGGCACACTCCGCCCACTCAAATCCACCATCCCGCGCAATACCGCATGGGCCAAGGCATTGCCGGATGTGGCCACTTCCCACCCATTGTAGGTAAATACATGCGGCATTTGAGCGGCATAAATCGCGTTTAACATCACCGACAAATCCCCCCCCGTCGGGTTCTTCATCCCGGCAGGCACATCCACCCCACTGATGGTCAACCGATGCTGCTGATTTTCCACCGACCGGGCGCCCACGGCCACATAGCCCAGCACATCTTCCAGATAGGGGAAATTCGTAGGATAAAGCATTTCGTCGGCAGCTGTTAAATGAGACTCCCGAAACGCCCGGATGTGCATCTTGCGAAGCGCCTGCAACCCTTCTACAATATTCGGCTCTTTGTTCGGATCCGGCTGATGCCCCATCCCCTTATACCCCTCGCCGGTGGTGCGGGGCTTATTGGTATAAATTCTCGGCATCAGCACCAGCCGATCTTTCACGACATCCTGAAGCCTGGCCAGCCGGTTCACATATTCGCACACCGCATCCGCATTGTGTGCCGAACACGGCCCGATAATCACTAAAAATTTATCGCTCTTCCGTTCGAAAATCGCCCGAATCTCCGCATCTCGATCCTGCTTGATCTGCTTCAACTCATCGGACAACGGAATCATCTCCAGCACCTCTTCGGGGCTGGGAATCAATCGAATACGCTGAAAGCTCATAACATCTTCTCCACAAAATCAGTTAGGGACCTCTCGACCCTTCCTGTTCACTGTGATCCTGTTCCAGTCGGAGCGATTCGTCGATGATTTGACGAAAAATTCGCTGGGCCGCCTCATCGCTCAAAGGCCCCCGATTCAATTCTTTAATGCGCTTCAAAATGATTGTTTCGCGCTCCGGTGCATACAAAGGCAACCCCTTCGCCCGCTTAATCTCTCCCACCTCCAGGGCACACGCTGCGCGTTCGTTTAATAACTTCAGGATCTGTTCGTTAAAGGCATCGATTTTTTTGCGCCAATCATCCAGATCCATGGACTCCCTCCCGCAACGGTTGCACCAGTGTCTCTACAAAGGCGCCAACCTTGGACACCAGATCGGGTTCCCCTTCGTGTGCACCAACCCTGCGCACAATCGCACTGCCCACCACCACGGCATCGGCATATCCGGCCACCTCACGCACCTGGTCGGGCCGAGAAATTCCGAATCCCACAGCAACAGGGTTGGACGTATGCGTACGAATCTGTTTCACCTTGGAACCAATGGTATCCGCCAGACGTTCCCGTTCCCCGGTCACGCCCATACTGGAAACATAATAGACAAATCCGGTGGTACAAGACGAAATCAATCGAATGCGGTCGTCCCGGCTGGTGGGTGCTACCAAAAAAATCGTATCCAACCCACGACCGTCCATCATCTGCTTATATTCTACAGCTTCCTCCGGCGGCAAATCCACGGCCAGGACCCCATCCACACCCACCGCCTTTGCCCGATCGGCAAACCGCTGCAAACCATAGCGATAGACCGGATTGAAATATGTCATAAACACCAGCGGAATCTGTGTCTCAGCCCGAATCTCTTCTACAAGGTTCAGAATGTCTTCCAGAGACACGTTGTTTCGCAACGCCCGTTGAGCGCCCTCCTGAATGGCAATGCCGTCTGCCATCGGATCGGAAAACGGCACGCCCAGTTCAATCAAATCCACACCGCGCCGTTCCAGTTCTGGCACCAGCGCCCGGGTGATCTCCAAAGTGGGATCCCCCGCCACAATATAGGCGATAAACCCGGACTGATCTTCGGCTTTCAACCTTGCAAACATATGCGCAATCCGTGACATCTATATATCCTGAGTTTCGAGTATTGTGTTCCGAGTTTCTACACCAACTCGGAACTTGGAACCGTTTTTTACCCTATTCCCTCAATAAAATTCGCCGCCTGTTGAACATCTTTATCCCCACGACCCGACAGATTCACAACCACAATCTGATCCCCATTCATCTCCGGAGCAACTTTACAGACATGGGCAATCGCATGGGCACTCTCCAGGGCCGGAATAATCCCCTCGGTCCGGCTCAAAAGCTGAAAAGCCTCCAGTGCCTCTTCGTCCGTAGCATACGTATATTCTGTCCGTTCCAAATCCCTCAAATAGCAGTGCTCCGGCCCCACCCCCGAATAGTCCAGTCCCGCAGAAACCGAATGGGTAAGTGAAATCTGCCCGTTCTCGTCCTGCAAAATAAAAATCCGAGACCCGTGTAAAACCCCCAGGTCGCCCCCTTGAAATCGAGCGGCATGCTCGCCCGAAGCAATGCCATGCCCGCCGGCCTCAACGCCCATCATCCGTACGTTTTCATCTCCCAAAAAGGCATGAAACAAACCAATCGAATTACTTCCTCCCCCCACACAGGCAAGCAATAAATCGGGCAACTTCCCCGCCTGCTCTAAAATCTGCGCCCGGGCCTCCACCCCAATAACTTTCTGAAAATCCCGCACAATCATCGGATAGGGATGCGGCCCCAAGACCGACCCAAAAATGTAAAACGTATCCCCCACCGAGGCGGTCCAATCTCGAAGCGCCTCGTTGATGGCATCTTTCAGCGTCTTGCTACCCGACGCCACCGGCGTCACTGTGGCACCCAAAAGTCGCATCCGAAACACATTGAGCGCCTGCCGTTCCATATCCTCTGTACCCATATAAATCTCACACGACATCCCAAACATCGCCGCCACCGTCGCGGTTGCCACGCCGTGTTGTCCGGCCCCCGTCTCTGCAATAATCCGCGTCTTGTCCATCCGCTTGGCCAATAAAATCTGCCCCATCGCATGGTTAATCTTATGCGCCCCCGTATGCGCCAGATCCTCCCGCTTCAGATAGATTTGGGCACCCCCCAACTGTTTGGTCAACCGCTCGGCAAAATATAGCGGTGTGGGCCGACCGACATATTCCTTGAGGTAATACGCCAGTTCCGCCTGATAGTCCGGATCGGCCTTGGCCTCCTGGTAAGCTGCTTCCAAATCCTGAAGGTTGGCCATCAGCGTTTCCGAAACATAGCGTCCCCCATATGGCCCAAAACGTCCCGCCTGATCGGGTAAGGTGGATAAATCTTGTTCTCCAACCGTCATATTAATATGTCCCTTCTTATAAAGAAGCAGGGCTATCGTGTCTTCTGCCCAATCGTTCCACAAACGCCTGTTTGGAAATCCATCTCGCAAACCAAAATAGAACGGTCCCAAGCATTGGATCAGGCAGCCCACTGAATCAAATAGTAGTTTCGCTTTCCCCGGCGCATCACCAGGTAATTCCCGCACAAGTTATCCGCCGGAGAGAGCTCACGTCCCCTATCCGTACAGCGAATCCCATTTACATAGACCGCGCCATTCTTGATATCTTCTCGGGCCTGACGCTTCGACGGCGAAATTCCGGCATTCACCAATAAATCAATCAACCCAACCGAGGCTACACCATCAATCGTATGAGACGGCACGCCGTTGAATCCCTCCTGTATCTCCTGCTCAGAAAGCGCTTTCAAATCTCCCGAAAATAGCGCCTCAGAAATATGCACCGCCCGATTGGTTGCCGCCCGATCGTGCACAAACGTCGTCATCTCTTCCGCAAGTGTTCGCTGCGCCACCCGTTTCTCGGGTTGGCTTTGAACCTCTTCTTCCAAATTCTGGATCTCTTCCTGCGATAGGAACGTAAAAAATTTCAAATACTGCACAACCTCCCGATCCTCTGTATGAATCCAGAATTGGTAAAATTCGTAAGGCGATGTCTTTTCGGCATCCAGCCAAATGGTGCCCGATTCGGTCTTGCCGAACTTGGTTCCGTCGGCCTTTTCCAGCAGCGGGAAAGTCAACCCATACACCTGCTGATTCAATGTCCGCCGGATCAACTCCATCCCCGCCGTAATATTCCCCCACTGATCGCTGCCCCCGATCTGTAGCTCGCACCCGTGTTGCCGGTTCAATTCCATAAAATCGTAGGCCTGCAAAACCATATAACTGAACTCGGTAAACGAGATCCCCGTCTCCAGCCGGGAGGACACAGATTCCTTGGCCAGCATATACCCCATGGGAAAATGTTTTCCGACATCCCGCAACAGTTCAATAGCACCCAGTTCGGAAAGCCAGGTCAGATTGCTCACCATCTGGGCGGGATTGGACCTGGCCTCAAAATCCAGAAACCGTTCCAATTGTTTCCGTTGCGCCCCGGTATAAGCTGCTACCACTTCGGGAGTATTCAACTGCCGCTCTTCCCCCTTGCCGCTCGGATCGCCGATCAAGCCCGTGCCCCCGCCAACCAGAGCAATCGGAATATGCCCTGCCAGTTGGAAACGACGCAAACCCAAAATGGGGATCAGGCTTCCCACATGCAGGCTATCGGCCGTCGGATCAAACCCACAATAAAGCGTGGTCGGTCCCTCGCTCAACCGCTTTTGAAGCCCGTCCTGATCTGTCACTTGAAAAATGTAATTCCGAAACGCCAGATCTGCCAGAATATCCACGATTTCCTCTCCAAATATTACCGATCCATTGAGCGGACCGTGTCTAAAAACCTCGCCACCTTCTCATGATCTTTTTTACCGGGCTCTGCTTCCACCCCACTGCCGCAATCCACTGCATAAGGCTTCACTTCCCGAACCGCCTCTGCTACATTGTCTGGACCGATGCCACCTGAAAGCACGATGCGGCCATACGCCTTCGCCTTTTTTGCAAACGACCAATCAAACGTCTCTCCCGTCCCGCCATAAAATCCGGTCTTCGCCGTATCCAATAAAAACGTATCCACAGGATAAGCCGTTAGCGTTTCCAAATCAAACGCTGGCCCAACGCGTACGGCTCGAATCACGGGCACATCGTGTCCCTGGCAATCCTCAGGCGATTCATCCCCGTGCAACTGAATAGCCTGCAATCTCGCTTGCCTCACGGTGGATGCAATCTCTTCTCGGGAGTCATTGACAAATACCCCCACGGGAGTTACAAATGGCGGCAGGGTTTCAACAATCTCGCGAACCTGTTCGGATGAAACATATCGTGGACTCTTGGAATAAAAAATAAAGCCCAGCGCATCGGCCCCATATCGAACGGCACAGGCCGCATCCTCCCGGTTGGTAATCCCACAAATTTTAATTCGCACCATGGCCTGTCAGTTCCCGCAACTGGACCCCGATATTTGGCTCTCGCATCAAGCTCTCGCCCACCAGCACCGCATCGGCTCCGGCATCCCGCATTCGAACCACATCTTCCCGTGTAGAAATTCCGCTCTCGCTCACCACCAGCACCTCGTCTGGAACAGCATCCATCAGTTCAATCGTCGTTTCCAGGGTGGTCTCAAATGTCTTCAGATTGCGATTGTTGATCCCAAGAATCTCCACTCCCGCTTCGAGGGCCACGTGCAGTTCCTCCTTTGTATGCACCTCTACCAGTGCAACCAGATCCACATCCCGACTCACAGAAAGATAATCCACCAGATCCTCCGGCGACAGCATCGCCACAATCAACAACACAGCCGATGCACCAATCGCTCTGGCCTCATAAACTTGATAGGGCTCCACCACAAAATCTTTGCGCAGCACCGGCAAGCGCACCGCCTGACTCACATCAATCAGATAGGCCGCCGACCCCTGAAAATACTTCTCGTCGGTCAACACCGAAATCGCCGATGCCCCATTCTGTTCATAAATTTCTGCAATCGCCACCGGGTCAAAATCTGCCCGAATCACGCCCTTGGACGGAGACGCCTTTTTCACCTCTGAAATAATGGCAATATCGTCACCATTTACCAGACCTTCAAAAAAGGAGAGCGGCTCCGGCGCTGCTTCGGCCAACCGGCACATTTCATCCAGCGGCGTCTGGGCCTTTGCGCTTTCCACAAAGGTGCGCTTATAGGCGACAATTTCATCTAAGATGGTAGCCATAATAGCCTCACATGCTGGATCACGAAACCCATCCGCTCCCGACCACACAACCACACGAAACCACCTTTCCTGACCACATCCCCATCACGAAACCCCATGAAACCCTTCCCTACCTCTCTGCCCCGTTGCCTCCACCCGTCGGAGGTGGCTGGGTGGGTGGTTCTGTGGCCCTTCGTGCTTCTTCGTGGCCCTTCGTGATCCTGCCTTATTCCTGACTCGCTGCCTTCAACCCCTCCAGCTTCTCCAGCGCCTTACCGGAGTCAATCACCTCGGCCGCCACCTGAATACCTTCGTTCAAATCGCCAGCCTTTCCGCCCGCCACAATCGCCGCAGCCGCATTCAACAAAACAATATCTCGCCGCGGTCCTTCTTCTCCCTTCAAAACAGACAGCGTGATCTGCGCATTGTGTTCGGGGTCACCACCTGCCAACGCTTCTGCCGGAGCCGTGGAAAGCCCAAAGTCACCGGGCGAAATCTCATATGTCGAGACCGTCCCGTCCTTCAGTTCGCTCACCCGGGTCGATCCAGTCAACGTAATCTCGTCCAACCCGTCCGAGCCATGTACAAGAAACGCCCGTTCCGATCCCAAACTGCCCAGCACCTGTGCAAGCGGTTCGGTCAACGCCGCGCCATAAACGCCAACCACCTGCCGGGTGGCTCCGGCCGGATTGGTCAGCGGTCCTAAAGCATTAAAAATCGTTCGCGCCCCAATCTCTCGCCGGGGACCAATCGCATATTTCATTGCCCCGTGCAAAGTAATTGCAAACAAAAACCCGATGCCCACCTCATCCAGACACTTGCTCACCGTCTCGGGCGATGCTTCGATATTCACCCCCAGCGCCTTCAGCACATCTGCACTCCCACTCTGGCTGGTGGCCGCCCGGTTGCCATGTTTGGCCACACACAATCCTGAGCCTGCAACCACAAAAGCGGCCGTCGTAGAAATATTAAACGTTCCGGAATGATCCCCACCCGTCCCGCAGGTATCTACAATCACATCGTGTGTGGTCGAAATCCTGGTCGCCTTTTCCCGCATCACCATCGCCGCCCCGGCAATTTCCTCCGCCGTCTCTCCCTTGATTCGCAATGCAATCAGAAACGCCCCAATCTGAGCACCCGTCGCATCGCCCGACATAATCTGATTCATCACACTTACGGTCTCATCCCGAGAAAGATCTTCGCCCTCAATCAGCTTTGCAATTGCCTCTTGTATGGTCATATCACCCTCCCTTAAACGGTCAGCGCCATAAAGTGCCAGGTGGGCTGAAATCCCTGTGCCGAAAAAAATTTCTGTGCATTCTCCCACACATCCATCAGGCATCCAGAAAATTCTGTAACAAATTTTTACCTTCGTCCGTCAAAATTGACTCGGGATGAAACTGCACGCCTTCTACAAAAAGCTCCCTGTGCCGCATCCCCATAATCACCCCATCTTCGGTCTCCGCCGAAATCTCCAGACAATCCGGCAAATTCTCCCGCTTCACCATCAGCGAATGATATCGAGTCGCTTCAAACGGCTCTGGCAATCCCTCAAAGATCGTCTTCCCGTCGTGGTGAATCGGTGACACCTTTCCGTGCACAATCGTCGGTGCCCCCACAATCTCGCCCCCAAACGCCTGACCGATAGACTGGTGGCCCAGACAAACGCCCAGGATCGGAATTTTTCCCGCCAGCTTCTGGACCAGTTCCACCGAAATACCGGCTTCTTTGGGTGTGCAAGGTCCCGGTGAAATCACAATCTTTTCCGGTTTCCGCTCTGCAATCTCATCCACAATAATTTTGTCATTGCGAAACACCTCGAGTTTGGCCCCCAATTCTCCCAAATACTGAACCAGATTGTAGGTGAAAGAATCGTAATTGTCCACCACCAGAATCATGCCAATTCCCCCCGCTCTGCAATCTCTACCGCCCGAAACAAGGCACGGGCCTTATTCACCGTTTCCTGATATTCATATTCTGGTTCCGAATCAAACACCACGCCGCCCCCTGCCTGCACATAGGCTTTTTTGTTTTTGATCACCATCGTTCGAATGGCAATACACGTATCCATGTTGCCGGAAAAATCAATATATCCGACCGCGCCCGCATACACCCCCCGTCGGGTCGGTTCCACCTCGTCAATAATCTCCATCGCCCGAATCTTGGGCGCCCCCGACACGGTTCCGGCCGGATAACATGCAAACAGAGCGTCCAGAGCGTCCACCCCCGGTTTCAACTGTCCCTTTACATTCGACACAATATGCATCACGTGGGAATACCGTTCGATCACCATCTGCTCGGTCACCCGCACCGTGTTAAACTCCGACACCCGCCCCACATCGTTCCGCCCCAGATCCACCAGCATAATGTGTTCTGCCCGCTCTTTTTCATCCGCCAGCAAATCCTCGCCCAGTTCCCGATCTTCCTGGTCCGTTTTCCCCCGCCACCGGGTCCCCGCAATCGGCCGAACCTGCACAACCCCGTCTTCCACCCGGACCAGCAATTCCGGAGAGGCGCCCACCAGTTGACAATCCTGCAAATCCAGATGAAACATATATGGAGACGGATTCACGGTTCGAAGCGCACGGTAAATATCCAGCGACGGCACCGTCACGTCCATTTCAAACCGCTGGGAAGGTACCACCTGAAAAATATCCCCGGCGACAATATACTCCCGGCACTTGTCCACCGTTGCCATATAGGCTTCCTGGCTTGTGTTGGACCGCACCTCACACGAACTATTCCCCCGGCTGAGGGAATGGTCCACTACCTGCTCCAAAGCCGATTCCAGGTCCGCAATTCGGTTCAACGCATCCTGATAATTGGCCTCCAGATCCCCTGCGGTATGCACATTGGCAATCAGGTGAATCTTGTGCGTCACATTGTCAAAGGCCAGCACCGTGTCAAAAAACAACAACAGCATATCGTCCAGGCCCAGATCGTCCTGCACGGTTTCCGGAATATCTTCCATCAAGCGCACCGCATCATATCCCACATACCCAACCGCGCCCCCCGTGAACCGGGGCAGCCCCCCTACGGGCACCGATTGATAGGTTGCAAGCAAGGCACGCAGTTTCTGAATCGGATCGCCTTCCAGGCTTTCCTTGGCACCCGTTTTCAAATCTACCATTTCAATCTGGCGTCCCCGTGACCGAAACGACCGAAACGGTCCCACACCCAAAAACGAATACCGGCCAATCTGCTCGCCGCCCACCACGCTTTCAAATAAAAACGAAAAGGCAGAATCTTGTCTCACCTTTAAATAGGCAGACACCGGGGTATCGGTATCGGCCAGAATGGTCTTTGAAATCGGAACCAGCCCCCCGGATTTTGCCAGGGTGCGCAGGGTATCAAAATCGGGCTGAATCAAAGCAGAACCTTTATGCTAACTTTTTAAATTTTATTGGGATAGATCGTAATAAGGAACGATTTTCCCTCGAATTGTCAAGCACTTTAAAGCCAACAAAAAAGGCCGTGAGCGTTGCCCACGGCCTTTCAAATCCTATCTTCCATCCTGCTTAGCACGTTGGGCACACGAGTCTCCTGCTCCGGTAATCATACTGGCTCTCAAAAAAGCGCCAAAACAGGTTGTCGTATGCCTGAACCGTCATCGTCAAAAACCTTTCAAACAGTTGCGTGTAAGATGTCAAAGAGTAAACAATTGCCCCGTACTTGTCAAGCGCAAATCATAAATCCTACACTTCCAACGCCATCGCATCTACCGGCTCCATCTTGGCCGCCCGGTAGGCCGGCAAAATCCCGCCCACAAGGGACAGAATAGAACCAATAACGATGGCCATCACACCGCTTTGAAAAATGCTGAGCCAGGGGACATAATCAAATACCAGGGTACCATAGCTGGTCATCGACATCAACAGCGACAGCAAACACCCGAGAATGGCCCCAATAATCGTGCCCGCCGTTCCCATAAATGAAGACTCTAAAATAAATAGCTTGATGATAAATCCGTCCAGAGCCCCCATACATTTCATGGTCCCGATTTCGCGAAACCGTTCGGTCACAGACATCAACATTGCATTGGCAATGCCGACCAGACACACCAGCAAAGACAGCACCACCAGCCACGTATTCTTGGACCGCTCCTGCATGGCAGCCGTACTATCTGGATCGATATCGATGCCTTTTTGCTGAAGCAGCAAGTTGATCTGGGGATTGTGGGCCATTTTCAACCTGTCGACAATCGCAGTCGACGTCCAGATCGACATCAAAAACGCAATCGCCAGAACAATGCCGCTCACCGTAATCAACGACCGGCCAAACCGAATTTTGACGCTGTTAAAACTAATCTCGATCGCTTTGGAAAGCGGCAACGTAACCTGGGAACCAATCTCGAACTGTTCCGGCATAAATCCTCCTACAAGAACGAGCAATCAGAACGCTTCAAAAAATGCCATCCTCTTCCCTTCGACCCCTAAATAAACATCACAAATCCATAAAAGTCAATCGTTCCCTTTGGCACCCCGTTCCAGTGTGACAGGACCCGTTCCAGATGCCGTACAGGAGAATTTATCGAATCCCTCCAGAAGACGACCGCCCCGGATAATAGGTCCGCCCCTGGCTATAACTCCGATCCGCCAGAAGCGACTCCGCCTGGTCAAATAGCTTTATCGCATAGGCTACATGGCCGTCCTGAAGAATCCGAATCCGACCTTCGGCCTCACGGCCCCAGCGAATATAGGCAACAGCCTGCCGCATGTGCTTTTTAACCCAATCGACGCTTGCCCGGAATTCAGCATGGGAAAAGACAATCTCCTGTTCCGTCAAAAACCGTTGAAACGCCGACAATTCCCGACCCCCGGGCCAATACGACTCCAAAAATGTTTCAAACCCCATATACCGTCGGGCAATTTCAGACTCCTGAAATTTGGCGAAGGTCAAAAAGAGATGCCCACCGGAACGCTGCAACAAACGTCGTTCAAAGGCGCGTAAGCTGTCCTCTCCGACGGACACGTCAGGCGTGACACCCCCTTCGCCAAACACCTTCCGTTTCAAAATGCGCGTATAATAAACCGGTTTGTGGACCAGACTGTCCGGATCCATATTGGGATCGTAGTTGTCATACCCTTCTTCTCGATAGGCCTGATGGTCTTCCGTAAACGGCCGCTGGATGGGTCGGTCGCTGGGCGTAAAATAGCGCGCAATGGTCAGCAACACGGCCCCACCGTTTTTGAGCCGAAACTGTTTCTGGACCAGCCCTTTGCCAAAGGTCGTATGTCCCACAATCAACCCCCGGTCGTAGTCCTGAATGGCCCCGGCGACAATTTCAGATGCACTGGCACTGAATTTATCCACCAACACTAGCAACGGCACGTCTTCGGGCACGGTCGGATGATTCATCGCAAGATGATTTTCCCTGGAACTGCGGTGCCTCCCCTGGGTATAGACCAGCAACCGGCCCTTTTCCAAAAACTGGTTCGCCACCGCCACGGCCTGCTCCAGATACCCCCCCCCGTTGCCACGCAAATCCAAAATCAGTTTCTTACTGCCCGACCGGAGCAAATTGCGAAGTACGGTTTCCAAATCTCGGGCTGTGTGCGCCGAAAATCGGTTGATCTTTACATAGCCCACATCGGGCCGAAGCTTGAATGCATACGGAATGCTGGGCACCTTGATCTGATCGCGGACAATTGTAAAGGTCAGCAAATCTGGCTCGCCTTCACGCCGGACAGAAATTTTCACCGTCGTGCCCTTCCTATCCTTCAGCAAATCGGTAATCTCGTGGACCTTGAGTCCGACGGCATTCTTGCCGTCGATTTTCAATATTTCGTCACCCGGCCGCAACCCGACCTGCCAGGCCGGCGATCCCTCAATCGGCGATAACACCGTGAGAATATTATTGATCACCTCAAAATAGATCCCGATCCCCTCAAAAGACCCCTGCAACCGATCCTGGGTCTCGGCCAATTCTTCGGGTCGAATATACGTCGAATGGGGATCCAGTTTGGAAAGATAACCCTCAATGGCCCCGTGAAAAAGTTCGACCGGGTCGGTTTCTTCATAATAGTCCAGTTGCACCCGTTTGAGCAATTCCTCAAAGGTCAACTTTTGCTGGACCATATTGGGCTTTTCTGCGTCTGCAAGATCTGCCCCTGTCACCAAAAAAAGGCCGACAAGCACAAGAGAGAAACCGAAACCATAGATTCTTAACATGAAATCTTACCTCGTTGAAAGTCGGGCTAACATAAGGGCGCCCCACACCGATGTCAAGAAAAATCCAGGTGTTAAGAACAACGCCTCGACCCGTCCTTTTA
>JAPUJS010000367.1 GCA_027296045.1 bacterium
GGTCAGCGAGTTTGAGTTTGTTTGCAAACACCTGGGGCGAACGGGTTAGAAAGGTTTTGCTCAATCATCTATCAGAGATAGGGTGTATCGGGGGCAATTGTCATGGATGAATGGATCTGGATGTCCGCCTCGTCGCAGGCAAAAGCGATTCGCAATCGGGACGTTTCCTCAGAGGAACTGGTCACCGCTCATTTGAACCGTATTCAGGAGGTCAATTCTCAATTAAACGCCGTGGTGCAGGTGGTTTCTGACAGGGCACTGACCGAGGCGCGCGAGGCTGATCGGATGTGCGCCCGGGGCGAGATGAAAGGGCCGCTGCACGGCGTGCCGATGACGCTGAAAGATTCGCTGGATACGGAGGGGGTTATTTCTACGGGTGGGACTACAGGACGCGCCACCTTTGTGCCCGAACAGGATGCCGTGGTGGTCGCCCGTCTGCGGGCTGCCGGTGGGATTTTGATGGGCAAAACCAATACGCCGGAACTCACACTGGCAGCCGGGACAGACAACCTGATCTATGGGCAGACCAATAATCCTTATGACCTGTCCCGCATCCCAGGGGGGAGTAGCGGTGGGGCTGGGGCTATCATTGCTTCGGGCGGATCGCCCCTGGACCTGGGCAGTGATACGGGCGGCAGCATCCGGTTGCCGGCCCACTTTTGTGGCATTGCCGGGATCAAGCCGACCTCAGGGCGTGTACCGAGAACCGGCCATATCGTGCCGTTCGGGCTGGGTGCGATAGACTCACTGACGCAGATCGGACCGATGGCCCGGTTTGTAGAAGACCTGGTGCTGGTGTTGCCGATTATCGCCGGGGTGGACTGGCAAGACCCGGCGATTGTCGATATGCCTCTGGGCGATCCCGGGGCTGTAGATCTGAAAGGCCTGCGGATTGCGATGTATACGGACAACGGCCTTGTGACCCCATCCCCTGAGACAGTGGAGGCGGTGAAAACGGCTGCAAAATCTATTGAAGATGCAGGTGGAATTGTTGAAGAAACCCGACCACCAGCCCTGGAACGTGTAGAGGCTGTCAGAGAGAAACTGGGTCCGGCAGACGGTCGGGCATGGGTTCGCAGATTGCTGGAGAAGGCAGGGACGACGGATGTACATCCCTGGATTGAGGAGCGACTGGAGGACAGCAAACCGATTGGCACAGACGAATATACCGCCCTTCTGGAAGAGGTGGATCAGGTTCGCAGTGAGATGCTGTCTTTCCTCCGGGGATTTGATGTGATTTTGTGCCCGGTGAGTCCGTATGCAGCACCCCCGCATGAGACCTGGCGGGATAAGGATCAATTTCCGGGTATTGCAGATTATACGAGTCCCTACAATGTGACCGGATGGCCCGGAGCTGTGGTTCGGGCAGGCACGTCTGAAGAGGGACTCCCAATTGGCGTGCAGGTGATAAGTCGCCCCTGGCGAGAAGATGTCGCTCTTGCCGTGGCCGCACACCTTGAAGAGGCCCTGGGCGGATGGCAGCGTCCTTCGATTTTGGGGGGAAATGCCGGGTGATTCGACGTGCAGGGTATTTTTTTTAATCCCGGGCATCCTTTCTATCTCCTGATAGGGTGGCTGCTTTGCCTGATCACACACAATAGCGCCGATTGGGGTGAATATACACAGTGAACAGGTGGTTGTGATTTAGAAAAAGCCTCTGACTTTTTTAGAGTCAGAGGCTTGTATTGGTTTCTGTAAATTGTATCCAGAATGGCTACAGGGCCACCACGTGCGGTCGGTAACCGAGCGAAGGGTGCGCCACGGTCTTTTCTGCCAGTTCCATCAGGTTCTGAATCCGTTCTTCGGTTGAGGGATGTGTGCGCAACCAGCGGGGTCCTGAACCTGTGTCGCTGGTGTAGATGAAACGGAAGCGTCGGTAGAGGCCCGACAGGTAGCGGTTGTAACGCTCGAGTTTATAAAGTGCATTGGCCAGGCCCCGGGGGTCGCCGGTGAGCAGTGTGGCATCCCGGTCGGCCAGAAATTCCCGGGTGCGCATCAGGACCGCCTGTAGGGCAATGGCGGCGTGGGGCGCGAAGGTGACCAGGAAAATGATCGGAAGCAGACGGGTTTCGATTGTGGACCAGGTCCCGGTGAGAAACAGGAAAAGCATTAGAAAGCCGAAAAGGCTGGAAAGGGTCGAGATGGCCTGTACGAAAAGACCTGCCGAGAGACTCAGCAGGCTGTCCCGGTTTTTGAGGTGGGCAAATTCGTGGGCCAGAACACCGGTCATTTCGCGGGTGTCCAGCACACGGAGCAGGCCAGAACTCACGGCTACAACGCCTTCATCCCGGCGGGGGCCCAGGGCAAAAGCGTTGGGCATATCCGAAGGATAGATGGCCAGGCGCGGGACGGGGATGTCGGCCCGGTCGGCCAGTGCGTTTGCGATCTGGTGTAACTGGGGGGCTTCCCAGGAAGTGACAGGACGCGCCCGGTGGATTTTTAGAATGAGGCGGGCCGAACTGCCCAGGGTCAGGAGGTTTAAAAAGAGGCTGACACCCAGGATAAACAACACCCCGGCCCAGCCAAAGAGGGAGTAACCCATTAGAGCGAAGAGTGCGACAATGCCAGTCAGAATAGCCAAAGATTGAATTCGATACACGGGAATCGCCTCGCTTTCCGGTTGGGAGTTCACACCGTGCGAGTTATGCAAAGGACGTGCCCGAATTCAAAATATTTATAATTATATAAAATACAATATTTTATATAATTTTTGTCTTGGGGAAATATAAAACAAAAGTGCCATTTTGGCAGGATGAGAGGATGGGTGCAAAACTGTCACTCTTCCTGAGGCGCCACATCAGGATTTTGACCGAAAACCAGCAGAATAACGGGAATGGCGGCCAGGCCCAGGCCCAGGCCCATCCACCAGGGATAGAGGGTTGCAGTGCCCAGGTAGCCCACAACGGCGGCCAGGGCCATTGTAGTGAGCGCATAAGGAAGCTGGGTTTTGACGTGGTCTAAATGGTCGCAGGAGGAGGCGATGCTGGACATGACGGTGGTGTCGCTGATGGGCGAGCAGTGGTCGCCAAAAATGGCGCCATCCAGGACTGCGGCTCCGGCCAGAACCGTCAGGGGAAGGCCGCCCAGGGCGTGGGCCAGCGGGACGACGGTGGGAATGAGGATGGCCATGGTGGTCCAGGAAGTGCCAATCGAGAAGGCGACCAGAGCGGCCAGCACAAAGATGAGGACGGGCAACAGGCCCGGTGAGAGATATGGAGAGAGTGCGGCGGTCAAATAGGTGGAGGTGCCTATATCGGTGCAGACCTCTTTGATGGCCCAGGCCAGGATGAGGATGATGATGGCATACCACACACCTGTGATGCCGCGAATCCAGGCACCGAAGGCCCGTGAAAAGGAGATGACCGAAACGCCGGTTTCCTGATGTGTGCGGGTGACGGCAATGAGCAGGGCCAGGACTGAACCCAGGATGGATGCGCGGAAGAGTACACCGGCCGTGTCGGCATTTGAAAAACAGGCCGTCCAGTAGTCGGAACTCAGGAACGATGACTTCTGGAGTACTGCGCTGACCCTGGAGTTATCGAGGGTATCCACGGCCATTCCCAAAATAACGGCAAGAATGACGACAATGACAGGTAGGGCAGCCGTCCACCACTGGCAGGAAACGCCTTCTGCTGGCTCGATGTGGTCCTGGCTGCGCCCGGTCATGGGCTTAGCCCCCGGGCGCAGGACCTGGCCTGTGGTCTGTGCACGTCGTTCGGCCGCAAGCATCGGGCCATAGTCGCGACCCAGCCAGGCCGAAAGGCCGACAAAGGTGAGCGTGAAGAGGCAATAAAAGCGCAGGGGGAGGGCCTGGAAGAAGAGCTGGTAGCCCGAGATACCGGTGTGGAGGTCAACCATGAGATCTTCGAAGAGGCTGACTTCATACCCGATCCAGGTGCTGATGATGGCCACACCTGCGACGGGCGCAGCCGTAGAGTCTACGATGTAGGCCAGTTTTTCTCGCGAGACCCGAAAGCGGTCGGCAATAGGCCGCAGGGTGGTTCCAACCACGATGGTGTTGGCATAGTCGTCGAAGAAGATGGCCATGCCCATCAAGAAGGTGGCGATGCGCGTGGATCTCGCACCCTCGGCCCGGGCAGCAAGCAGATCGGCAATGCCCCGATTTCCACCTGCAAGCGAGGTGACATGGACCATGCCGATTAAAGCAGCGGTAAATCCCAGGATGTAGAGCTGAAATGAGGATTGCAGAGGCGTCCACATATAATCCACGGCGGCTTTCTGAAAGGCTGTGGGGATGACCTGGAGAGCAGGCAGCGTACCGATGGTGGTGAGAAAGCCCCCGCAAAGGACTGCGAGAGAGAGGCCCAGGATAAGACGTCCGCTCAAGATGGCGGTGAGGATGGCTGTAACAGGTGGAAAGAGGCTCCAGGCAGAGATTGGGTGGAGTGGCGTTTCCTGAGGCGGTTGGCCCTGGACGCTCGCTCGCAGGATGAGCGTTTCGTCCTGTTCGATGCCGGCGAATGTGATTGGCGTACCCGAACCCACCGATGAGGCACGCCGTCTCCGGGCTTCTTCAAAAGCTTCCCGGAAAACCGGGTCTGCCGGTTGTGCCAGCCTCCAGGGACCATCGCCCAGTTTTTGTGCAAGCTTGGGAACCGCCTGGAGGATTTGTTGTTGGATCACACCGTTTCGGTTGGCGGGGAGCAGACCACAGAACAGGGTAGAGATCACAAGTGCAAGTGCGACCCGAAATGCGGTGCGTTGCCAGGTATCAGACGCCAATTTAAGTTTCCTTCTGGAAGATTTCAGGCTGTGCGGACGGTCCAGTATACGGCGCGATTCGGGGCTTGTCAAGGCGGGTGGAGAAAGTGCTTGATAGGAGCCCAGGACAGGATATTTTTAGAGGATATGCGTTCTTCATGCTGCGCGATCTTTGGGCTTCATTTCACGACACTGAGGAGAGACTATGGAATTGACCATCGGAAGTACGACGCGACCCCACAACCAGTTGACCTACGAAGAGGCGTTTGATCGGATTGCTGCAGCCGGATATACCGACGTCGCTGTTTTTCGCAATAAGAATTCTACGGAAGTGACATCGGAGAGCAGGAAAGAGGATGTGGCAGGTGTGCGGAAAGCTGCTGCCGATTCGGGCGTGAACCCTTCGATGTTGATTGGGCGAACCCAGCTTAATCTGGGTCTGGAAACGGCTGTAGACGATTATAAACGCCTGATCGACAATGTGGCCGATTTGGGGGTGACCTGGCTTCTGGATTGCGGTACCAGCAAAGAGGAGTTTTACGAAGATTATTTTGAACTGATGCGGCAGGCGGCCCCTCATGCCGAGCAGGCGGGGGTTCATATTACGATGAAGCCGCACGGGGGGATCAGTTTGACGGCGGAGCATTTGCTGGCGGCTGTTGAAAAAGTCCAGCATCCGGCGTTTCGCATTTGTTACGATCCGGGCAATGTCATTCACTATACCAGGGGCGCAAGTCGACCGGAGACAGATTTGGATCGGGTGGCACCCCATGTGTCTACCGGGATTATTAAGGACTGTGCGTTAATAAACGGACAGCCCAATGTGAATGTGACGGCAGGAGACGGGCTGGTGGATTTTGATACGGTGCTTTTGGTGCTGGTGGAAGGGGGGTTTGAGGGGCCGCTTTATGTGGAGTGTGTGGGTTCAACCGAACCGGATGCGGTGGATCGAGATCTGGCATTTACGCTGGGGTATGTTGAGGGCATATTGGCGGGGCTGTAGGACGATCTTTCTGAAACGCAGAAAAGCCGGAGGCCTGAAGCGGGCCTCCGGCTTTTTGCTGCTACCAGTTTGTAAATGATCCGTCTTCCCGCTTCAGTCGGGGACCATGGAGCCATTGGAAGGGATGATCTTCAACCGCACTTTCGTCGAACTCAATGCCCAGGCCAGGTCGGTCGGGCGCAAGCATGTAGCCGGATTCATAGGGGATCTGGACGGGGAAGAGGTCTTCCATAAAGGGATTGCCAACCCGACCGGCTTCCTGTACGGCGAAGTTATCGGTGGCAATGTCCAGGTGAAGGCAGGCGGCGGCAGAGGCGGGTCCAAGTGGATTGTGGGGCACGATTTTGATGTAGTGGGTTTCACACCAGTTGGCGACTTTGCGGGCTTCGGTGAGGCCGCCGACGATGCAGAGATCGATGCGGGCGTAGTCTGTGAGTTCTTCTTCGATGATCTGGCGGAACTCCCACTTGGTAGCATAGTGTTCGCCAATAGCGAGGGGGCAGGAGACGTGGTTGCGAACCAGGCGATAGGTCTGCGGGTTCTCACAGCGAAGAGGATCTTCGATAAAGAAGGGGTCGTAGGGTTCCAGCTTACGGCCA
>JAPUJS010000368.1 GCA_027296045.1 bacterium
GCAAGCCGCCAAGCAGGCCGAGCCGTACGGATATATTTTGAAGCCGTTTGATGAGCAGGATTTGGGAACGACCATCGAGATGGCGCTGCATAAGCATCGCAAGGAGCAGGAGGCGCGTCGGTTCAGTACCCAGTTGTATCAGGTGCAACGCCTGGAAGCGATGGGGCAACTGGCTTGGGGAGTGGCCCATCATTTCAACAATCTGCTCAGCGTGATCATGGGCAATTTGATACTTGCCGAAAAGAAGGTGAACCGCGAGGTGTGGGAGAAATATCTGAGCGTTTCGATGTGTGCCGGGGAAGTGGCGGCGGATCTGGTCCAGGAGCTCAATCTGTTTTGTCGCAAGCAAGAATATGACCGGAAGCCCTTTGATATGTCTCAGCTGGTTGTTGAGGTGGCCGGGATTTGTCGTGACACGTTCTCTTCCGACCTTGTGGTACATCTGGAAGGGATTGAGCGGATGCATCTTGTTTTCGGGGATGAGAAGCAGTTGCAGCAGGCGCTCTTAAATCTCTGTATCAATGCCCGGGATGCCCTGGAAGAGCTATCCGCTCCGCGGTTGCCCCGGATTGATATTCGGGTGGCTCCCCATTTTGTGGGCGGGGAACAGGATGCACGTTATGTGAAGATTTCGGTGCAGGACAATGGGGTGGGGATGGCTGAGGAGACCCGGTGTCATCTGTTTGAACCGTTTTTTACGACCAAGGATATTGGAAAAGGGTCTGGGTTGGGGCTTGCGACCGTCTACGGCGTGGTGTGTGAGCATCAGGGCTGGATTGAATACGAGAGCCAACCGGGGGTTGGAACCACGTTTTGTGTTTACCTCCCGGAAGTAGCAGATCAGGATGGTTCGGATGTTCAAGACGGCAGTGGATTTTATCCGATTTTGGAAGACACACGGGCAGGTTCCAAAACCATCCTGCTGATCGAAGACGAGCCGATGATCCGGCGGGTGAGCAAAGAGATTTTAGAGCGGGAGGGGTACCGGGTTTTGCTGGCGGTCGATGGCGAAGAAGGGCTTGAAATTTTCAGGCGCGAGCAGGACCGAATCGACCTTATTTTGCTGGATATGTCCATGCCGAAGCTGTCCGGAGAGGCCGTGTTGCGGATTCTGAAATCTGAAGGCAGTCAGATACCTGTGATTGTCGTGACCGGGCATTTACACTACTCCGCCCAGACCCTGGGGGTTCCGGGCCTGATTCACAAACCGTTTCAATATCGAGAGCTATTACAGTTGGTGAGCAACGTACTTACCAGGGCCATTTAGTCGAGAACTCCCACTCAGGGAGGATTTTCCGTATGAGGCAGATGACAAAATTTTTAACCTTGTTCACCGCCGTGGGTTTGATCTGGGCGAGTGGGTGTAGCGATCTGGGAGAAATACCTCTTGCGCCTAAAAATCAGGCTTCGGTTCAGGAATCGGGCGAGTTTACCATCGGGTTTTCGCCCAAGACACCGCGTGCCGGGAAATGGGTTCGGGGCGGTCTCCACATAGAGCAGACGTCTGGTTTGTTTACCCCTCGAAAAGGCGACGAACTGGATGTGCGATTCAAGAAATATGCCGACCACGATGAGGTTCAGTTGCAGACGGTGCGGTTCGAGGCCGAAAAGAAATCGGCCTTGTCCCAACCGTTGACAGGCAGATGAAATAGACGGCAAAGTGCCAATCCCATTAAGCAATTTCCCGTTGCTCTGTTTCTGCCAACCACGGGAATGTAATATTTGCCTTCCGCATCTCCTTTTTTATCCATCGTTTAAATAGTTGCTTTCGAATTTCTTTCTGAATATCCTCCGTCAACGCCGCAGGATAATGTCTCTGAACCAAATAGAGCGCGAATCCCCGATCCACTTTGAACGGTCCGACCACCGTTTTCGGTTCAGCTGCAAAAACAAGCGGGGCGATTCCTTTTGGCAGATGACTCCGCCTGATCCGTCCGAGATACCCGCCAGCAGGACGAGTGCGTTCATCCTGTGAATGTCTACGAGCAAACCCATAAAAGTTTATCCCTCCTTCATGGACCTGGATCTGTATCTCCTCGGCCATTCCCTCGTCCTCAACATAGATCCAGCACACGTCCGCCTCATCAAAATCCAGCCGATGCTGAACAAAATGGGGTTCAATCTGGTCGGCAGTTACCTGCGCCCTTAACCGGGTCTCCAGAAGCCTGGCTTCGGCGTCCCAAGCCACATCTTCAAGCCCGATTCCCCGTTGCATCAACCACCCCTCTGTATCTTCTACACACTCCAACCGATGCCGATAGCGCCATTCGTTCACTGTATGCTGGATATCTTCACGAGATATTTCCAACCCGGATTCCCGAGCAAGCTGAACAATAAGACGCTGTTGGGCATACTGATCCAATAGCCTCAGGTTGTCATCAACGCCCATAGAACGCAACATATCTGCTATCGATATGGCCTCATCGTTCACCACCACAAGGACAGGATTCTCTACCATTATCCCTCCTGATTTGCTCGAAACGCTGCCGATTCATGCAATTCCCGCAAAGGTTTCAACAACAGCATCAAAACCGACTGTCGGTCAATCACGACCTCGGCTATGCCTTTCATACCATACATCAAAGGCTTTTCGTATCCCTGCACCCAAACAACTGTCTCCTCCAATTCCACAATTCCCCGAAAGACGGGCCCAAGCTCTTCAGTGTGTACTACATCCGGTGAAATCTGTTTTAACCATCCCCGTTTGATCCCAAAATCCTGAAACGCAAATGCATCGTATTTAAGTCGGACAACTTGGCCGGGCTTTAATAGGCCTACATCCTTGTTCAGAATTATCACTTCGGCTACCAGGGGAGCCGACTTGGGTGCCAAAATTACCAAACTTTCCCCTTTGTTAACCACCTGGCCCACCGTATTTATATGCACCTGCGTGATGATACCCGACTCAGGTGCAAGAATCAAATCCCACTCCGCTTCTAAGTCTCGATTGACCGCCTGCTGAGCTCGCTCAAGCCGCAGTTGGGCATCATTGCAAACATGCTTTGCCCGCGCTTCTTCTCGATCCAATTCAATCCGCGCCTCCAGGATCTGTCGTTTCAAATCCCGAACGGTCATCTCTTGTCGATAAATTTCCGACATACGATTTGGCAGTGTCGCTAAAGCCCCAAAATATCGCACCCGCGACTCATCCAAAGCAGATCGACTGATCAGCTTCCGATCATAAAGTGCCTTATTCTGATGATATTGTTGCTTCAAATGCTCCAACTCTGCGGAGCGGAACTGAATTTCCGCCTGCAAGTCTGCTTCGCCCTCATGTGTGACGATCCCGTCGTCAAGCGACTTCCGATAAGCATGTAAAGCCTTGCGATAGGTCTGTTTAAACCGCTGCATTAAAACCAACTGATATTCCAAAGAAGCAATGGTTTCTCGAACAAGGTCGCGCCTCTGGGGCAATGCCTCAAATAAATCATACCGTGCTTTTTGAAACTGTACCTTGGCCTGCTCAAATTCTCTTAATTCCATCCAAGTTTCGCGAGAACGCAATTTGAAAAGGACCTCCCCTTTCCTGACCCGATCCCCTTCCTTGACACCAATCACTTCAATCTCACCTTCTCGAGGTGCCTGAACCCGATTCACATGCCCCAGAGGAACAAGCTGAAATGGTGCTGTAGCCACGATATCCACTTCACTTACACCGGCCCAGATTAAAGCAACAACAACAAACACCAAAATTAGATAGAGCAACGCCCGGCCCAAAAACGGATGGAGAGTTTCGAAAAACTCTGTCACTTCCAGGGCACTATCTTCTTGGGAAACAGCAGGAACATGGGCCACCCTTTTGGATGACTCCTCTTCGGCGATAACCGGCTCTACCAACAATGTTTCAGCCATCGAAACACTCCTCCTTTACTATACCACAGTCAATTGCTGGCTGGACAGGTGATAATAAAGTCCTTGCTGTAACATCAAATGATCGTGGTCGCCCATCTCGGCAATATGCCCTTTATCAAGCACCACAATCACATCGGCATCCCGCACCGTGCTCAACCGATGGGCAATAATCAAAGCCGTCCGGTCATGCAAAATCTCATCCAGATTTTCCTGAATAGCCTGTTCCGATTCTGTGTCCAATGCATTGGTCGCCTCATCGAAAATCAGAATCCGTGGATTGTGATAGAGCGCCCGTGCAATGACAATCCGCTGGCGCTGGCCGCCTGACAAGCCCACTCCTTGTTCACCGACTTTGGTCTCGTAGCCCATTGGCAGATCCGCCACGACCTCATGGACGTTGGCCAACCGGGCAACTTTGACCACTTGATCCATCTCGATATCCTCTGCCCCCAACGCGATATTTTCGGCAATGGTGCCACTGAACAGAAAGGGCTCTTGCAATACCATTCCGATTTGTTGTCGCAACCATCCTGGGTGAAAATCCTGTACGTCAATTCCGTCCAGCATCACACGCCCTTCGCTGGGGTCAAACAATCGGGAAACCATTTTGACCAACGTGGTCTTACCTGCTCCGCTTCGCCCAACAATAGCGACTTTTTGCCCGGGTTCAATCGTCAGACAGATACTATTCAAGACAAATGGCTCTTCGGACCCAACGCCGTACCGAAAGAACACTTTATCAAATTCAATGCGTCCCTCAATTTTTCCCAAAGACACGGCGTAGTCGCCGTGACGCGAGGTTTCCATCGGCGTATCAAAAATATCGTTCAAACGATCCAGCGCGATTCGAGCCTCCTGCACCTGCGGCCATAGCCCAATCAATCCCATAATCGGTCCCATCACATTTCCAATCAGTGCCGTAAATGCCATCAGTTGCCCAACCGAAAGCTGTCCGTCCATTACCAGGGTAGCCCCATACCATAGAATCACTGTATTGCTAAGCACATTGACCAAATTGCTTGCTGACCCAAATAGCATCTGCATTTTCATCCTGTAAAATCCAATCCGCATCTCTTTCGTAAAGCGTTCTTCCCACTGCCATCGGATAGGCCGCTCAACAGCTTCTGTTTTCACCACATCGATTCCACGGAGCGAATCGATCAAAACGGATGATTGTTCCGCACGAGCAAGAAAAGCACGCCGGCTGATCGACTTAAGAATGGGTGTATAAATCAATGTCAGCCCCATAGATAAGGGGATAAAAATGAGCGCCACTGCCGTCAACTCGGCCTGGTAGTAAAACATCAAACCCAGATAAACAAACAACATCACAAAATCCAGAACCGCTGA
>JAPUJS010000369.1 GCA_027296045.1 bacterium
CAGCAATTTTCTGCCCGTTTCGGGGTGGGTGCGCACAACCGGGTGTTCGACCAGAGGATATTCCTCGCGTGCGGCCATGATCTTTTCTTCGCTCAGCCGCGTGCGACCAGCCTGGGCCGATTTGAGAAAGATAATGGTATAATCGTGAATGGCGGTTAAGCTTTCGAGCATTTTTTTCATGCCCTCAGAAAGAGATTCATAGACCAGATACATATTGCGAAAGAGGGTATCTCCTCCAACTGGCGGCAAGATGTGGGCATGCAGAATGGATCCCAGGGGAGGTTCCGCCAGGAAGGTCATGTCCGAGTGCCACCCGTTTCCGACGTTGGTTTCACGTTCCGGGGTTTTGTCCAGGACCATCACTTCTGGCAGGTCTTCCCGATTTGGAAGGAAGGGGTGAATGTTCAGGGTGCCGAAGTTTTCCCCAAAGGTTTTAAATGCTTCGGGCGAGATGTCCTGATCCGGGAATAGGAGCAGAAGGTGGTCCAGGAAGGCCCGGCGAATTTCGGATACCGTTTCCGTGGGGAGCGGGCCGGAGAGGTCTATGCCCGTAATTTGCGCACCCAGAGGGGCACCGATCGGGTCTACCGTAATATGTTTGATAGAAACCTCCTTCTTAGTGGTCCTTTTCACAAATACCGTACCGTATTCAAGTGGCAGAATCGCCCCCAAAGCCGCGAATAGGATGAAAACTGCCGAGGTATACGACACACCATTTATGAAATGCACCACTTAGCTGCCGGCATTGACACCAAGTCCTCGCCGATAGGCTTCGAGAGAAATCAAGTCTCCGGGGCTCACATTTCCCAGATTGAGTTCGGGGCCATACCGCCGAAGCAGGTCTGCACGCATCTGGTGGATGTGATGGTGGCTGACGCCTTCGATCCAGGGGCCGGGGAGTTCGAACATGACCTTTTCCAGGCCGACAACATCGATCACGGCTTCGACTTCCCGGACAATTTCCGAGTTGTCACTGATCAGTTCGGCAGCTTCCAATAAGATAATTTTTGCGCCTCCCGCCAGACAGGCTTTGGCATTGTCAGCCAGGGGGGCATCGTTTTCCAGGCCTTCTTTTTTGCCGACTTCGCCAAGGACCTGGAGGCCAAATTCTTGTGTTGCCTTCCGGATGGTCTGCTCTTTCCAGTCCAGGCTGACGGGGGCGAGGTTGTCGGAGACTTCCACCCACTTGTAGCCGGCTTTTACGATGGCAGGAAAATAAAGGTCGAACTTGCCTTTGATTTCGGCATGCTCGAGATATTGCCCTCCAACAAAAGGCTCTATCTGATTGTCCCGGTAGCTTTTAAGCTTACTCTGGAGCAGATCGTTGGACAACAGTCGCGAGATACCAACGGCGATTTTTGCAAAATCGATATAGTCTTTGCCGGTCGCGATCAGGTCGGCCTGCGCATTCGGTCCAATGCCCCAGTCTGCGACCATGGTGAGGCCGCTGGTGCGAGGTTTTTCGGATCGGGGGAGGCCATCCAGGCCAGCGAAGATGTGTTCACTCATGAGCGTTTCCTTTGGCAAGATTACCAGGCGATTTCCACTTTGTGTGGTTAGTCCATCAATCTGGCGTTGTATTGTCTGGGGCCAGAACAGTAAGTTGAAAAACAGGTTTCGTCAAGTGGTTCGGGAGTGTAAATGAAAATATCCGAGGTCCAGGGATTATACAGGACAACCTCCTCGCGGATATCGCCGCATACATTGGCAGGGTAGCAGTGATACCAACCCATTTTTTCCGGACCTTGCGGAGGTGGAAGGCCGGGCAAAGAAATAACCGGTTCTCCCCAACCATCAAATAAGATCCCGCCATTGTAGAGGAGGTCCGGGCCATCCGGACCGTTCCAGTGAACAACCTCCATGCCGGTTTCGTTGGGGGAGTGGTTCAGTCGGAAATGGGTGATTTTCTGGCCTGTGTTGTCCACCATCAGGAGGTCGGGGTTGTGACCCCTGTAGCGGATTGCCATCTGTGGTGCGGGCCTGTCGGGAATGAAATGGCCGATCCGCACTTCCTGGCCGTGAGGAACGATCTCTTCGTCCAAAGCGAGGACAATGCCGCCATCTTGGTCCAGAATATGGCCGCCGCCAGAGCAGATTGCCCGCATCTGAGTCCCATCCCAGGGGAGGATGGCCACAGAGTCCATGTTGGGGGCGAGTTGCTTTTCCCATCGGGGCGTGCCGTCGGCATTGAGGATGTAGTAGCCGCCGTTGATTTCGTCATATCCATCTCCATTCAGGTCGCCAACCGAGGGAATATAAGCGGAACAGCGGCTGTATTCGTTCCAGGGAATGGTATAGTGCCAGAGCAGGTCCAGGTTGTGATCAAATGCAAGCAGGTTTTCACCCAGTTTGACGACGATGTCCTGGGAGGTGGGTTTTCCCTGAAGGTTGGCGATCAAGAGACGCTGATGGCACCAGTTGGGCCCCCACCCGCGGCATGTTGAAAAGATCTCGGGAGCACGTTCCAGTTTGATT
The DNA here is from genome assembly GCA_027296045.1 of bacterium. Taxonomy (GTDB): domain Bacteria; phylum Latescibacterota; class UBA2968; order UBA2968; family UBA2968; genus JAPUJS01. The sequence goes on from JAPUJS010000369.1 coordinate 2,476, forward strand.
TCTCCGGTTGCACCTTCCCGTATCTGAAAAACGACGTCCGAAAGGGTTTCTTTTTCAGTATGCCCGTTTGGGCGATGGTAAAAACAGATCACTTCGGCCCGACCATCTGCATCAATATCGTAAATCGCCACAGGACCGGGACGGAGTGGCTGGTTCCCAGGGGAACCGGTCTGCCACAGAATATCTCCATCGAGTGTAAAAGCACCTAGAAAACAGGGTTTCATCTCACTCACAGGGTCACTTCTGTAGACGAGGAAATCTACCTGACCATTTCCCGTCAGATCTCCAATACGGATGTCGCCACCAAATGTCCGACCTTTCGCAGAGGTCAAAAGAGGAGACGGTATTGGAAGTTTGCGATATAGCAGAGCAGCTGGTATATCCATCATAGGCGTGTTGTACCTACACAAAGGGTCTGATTTTCCGTCCTCCCTCTAGGTTGGCGGAGTGTTTGAGCGTGGCCATTTCCCCACTATCTTATGACTGCCCGCTTTCGTGGCCCTCTGTGCTTCTTCGTGGCCCTCCGTGATCCAGCAATCAGGTAGCAGGCCAGATATTGATCTGTGAGGCGTCTATTTTGGGGAAAACTCGATCGCCCGGTTGGATGGGCTGGGTTGAAGAAGCCACCAGGTGGACCTCCAGGCCTGCCCACCGGACCAGCACAATTTTGGAGGGTCCCAGGTGTTCTACCACCTGAACCGTTCCCGCCGTGTCTCCACCTTCCAGAGCGATATTTTCCGGGCGTATGCCCAGAAGCATGGTGTTGTTGCCATCGTCTTTGGCAGGCAATAACGAAATGCCTTCCTGTGTTTTCCAGTGACCATCAGACCGGTGGACAGGGACCAGGTTGATAGGAGGATAGCCCAATTGTCGAGCAACCTGCGGGGTAGACGGGTGCTGGTAGATGGTTTCCGGCGACCCGACCTGAAGGATTTGGCCTTCGCAGAGTACATAGATCCGGTCGGCCATCGAGAGGGCTTCCGTCTGGTCGTGGGTGACATAGACCATTGGGGTTTGCAATTCTTTGCGAAGACGAATGAGTTCCACCCGGAGGACTTCCCGAAGTTTGGCATCCAGGTTGGTGAGGGGCTCGTCCATCAGAAACAGGCGGGGGCGCCGGACAATTGCCCGTCCGATGGCCACACGCTGCATTTCACCGCCGGACAGCCGGGAGGCAGGGCGGTCCAGGAGAGGGGTAATATTTAAAATTTCGGCAGCCCACGAAATCTGTTTGTGCCTTTCTGGCTGGGAAAAGTTGGTGCCAGGCGCTTTTAGGGGGAATTCCAGGTTCTGTCTGACGGTCCAGTTTGGGTAGAGGGAGAAGTTTTGAAAGACCAGGGCAACGTCACGAGCCGAAGGAGAATCGTGGGTGACATCCCGACCATCCATCTCGATGCGTCCTTCATCGGGCGTTTCGAGCCCTGCGATGGTCCGCAAAAGCGTTGTTTTCCCGGCTCCTGTAGGACCCAATACAACGACCAGTTCGTCTGCTCCCACTTCCAAAGACAGGGAACGAAGTGCGGGTGTGGAGCCAAATGACTTGGAAATGGCTTCTATGCGGAGGAATGCATTCATGCAAGCTGAGTCCCACTGTCGGGATCGAAAAGGAGTATATGGTCGCGATCCAAATCAATCTGGAGGGGAGTGCCAACACCAAGCGGTTGGTTCTGAGGAGACCGCATGACCAGGTTGCCGAGTGGGGTGTCCAGGTGAATGATACGATGGCCGCCCAGATATTCGTTCAGGGTAACGCTGGCGGGAAGGCCGCTTTCGCGGGGGGTGATGAATTCCGGTCGGATGCCAAGGATGGCCTCGCCGCTTTTCTCCCGGGCGCCAAGAGAGATTCCGATATTTGAATTTTTACGGCGAAACTGGCTTCCCGATTCGGTGGAAGAGATAAATCCGTGTACCAGGTTCATACCGGGGCTACCGACAAAATTGGCAACAAATAGGCTGGCCGGATGGTGATAGACTTCCGACGGGGCGCCGACCTGACAGATTTCGCCGGCATTCATCACCACCATGCGATCGGCCAGACTCATGGCCTCTTCCTGGTCGTGGGTAACGTATATTGCGGTGACGGAAAGGGCCATCTGTTGCTGTCGGATAAATTCTCTCAGTTCCAGTCGGTGGTCCGCATCCAGAGTCCCGAGGGGTTCGTCCATCAGGTAGACGGCGGGTTTCCGAACCATCGCCCGGGCAAGAGAGACCCGTTGCTGATCTCCGCCACTGAGTTGCCGGGGAAATAGGTCGAGCAGTGGGGTGACCCCCAGGCCCTCGGAAACCCGGGACAGGGTTGTTTCGATTTCATCGGGGGAGAGGCCGATGTTTTCCAGAGGGAAGGCGATATTCTGTCGCACGGTCATATGCGGGTACAGGGCGTAGAATTGGAAGACAAATCCCACATCTCGCCGGGAAGGGGGGTGGTGGGTGACGTCTTGATTCGCCATCTGGATGCGTCCTGCGGTGGGAATTTCCAGACCGGCGATCATTCTCAAGGTGGTGGTTTTCCCACAGCCGGAAGGGCCCAGGAAAACGACAAATTCTCCCTCCCCAATGGCCAGGTCCAATCCCTTGACGGCTTCGGTGCCATCGGGGTAGGTTTTTTTGAGTTTGGTGAGTGTCAGAAAGCTCATTGTATCTGTTCTTCATTTTTTTCAGGGAGGATCAGGTGGGAAGTCACAATATGCAAAACGGTGAACACCAGGGTGAGCAGAAATCCCACACGCAGCCCATGGTTCCACCAGGGTTGAAAAATACAGGCAATGCCCAGGCCCATTCCGATGCGGGCGATTCTGTCCAGCCAGAAGATCATTGTTTGATGGTCCCAAAGGTGACGCCCCGGAGAAGATGGCGGCGCACCAGCACGGTGAAGACAATGATGGGGATGACAAAAATGAGTGCGCCAGCCGCAATTTGGGGCCAGGGAAGGCCGTGGATGTTGCCCTGGAGGCCCGCAAAGTAGACAGGAACGGTCACGGCTTGGGCATTGTTGAGGGCCAGGGCAAAACCATATTCGTTCCAGGCCGAGATCAGACAGAAAACGGCTGTAACTGCCATTCCGGCTGCTGCCTGGGGAACGATGATCTTCCAGAAGGCTTGCAAACGGGTATAGCCATCTACAAGTGCAGCTTCTTCGTAGGCCCTGGGGATTTCGTCAATAAAGCCTTTCATGAGCCATACCGAGAGCGAAAGGTTGAAGGTGGTGTACAGGATAATGAGGCCGAGGTGGGTGTTTGGCAGGTCAAATTCTCGATACATCATTAAAACCGGTACGACCACTGCAAGAGGAGGCAAGAAACGGGTGGAGAGAATAAAAAAAAGCCAATCCTGGGCACCTGTGATTTGGAATCGGCTGAATCCATAAGCACAGGTTGTGCCCAGGACCACGGAGGCCAGGGTACTGAGCAGGCCAATCAGGATGGAGTTGGAGAGATAGTGGAGAAAGGGCGCATTGGAGCCGGTATGAGACCGTGCCAGCTGACCGTAGGCCTGGAGGGTGGGTGAAAATGTGGTGGGTTTTTCTGCGGCCGTTTTTTCTGCTGTCGGAATAAAGGAAGCAGTGGAACGGATCGCTGCCTCTTTGGTTTTGACAGAGGTCATCAGCATCCAGACCAGCGGCAAGCTGGCGAGCCCGAAATAGGGTACAATGACGAGCCAGCGCAGGGGGGTCATGGGGTCATCCTCCCCTGTTTTTGTTGAATCGTGCCGATGTAGCGGATGAATACACTGGCAAGGGCAATAACCACCACAAGGATGACGATGCTATAGGCACTGCCCAGGCCAATTTTATAGCCCCGGAAGGCGACCTGATAAAGCAGAGCGCTCAGGGTTTGGGTAGCCGCATCGTTGGGGCCGGTAATGGCCATGACCAGGTCAAATTGTTTGAGGGCGTCGGTGGTTCGAAAGAGCACGGCCAGAAAAAGGAGGGGAGAACATAAGGGCAGGGTGATTCTACGAAAAACGGTCCAGGTGGAAGCCCGGTCGATAGCAGCGGCTTCATACAGGTGTTCGGGAATGGCCTGGAGACCTGCAAGGGCAATCAGCATCATAAACGGGGTCCACATCCAGACATCGACGAGCAGGATGGAGAAGAGTTTGAGGTTGGGGTCGGTAAGCCACTGAGGCTGTCCAAGCTCTAAAACCGACAGAAGCTGATTGAGCACGCCGTAGTGACCGTTCAGGATAAAATTCCAGTAGAGACCCATGACTGCTGGAGAAAGCATCATGGGAATCAGGAGGACCGTCAGGACGACGGGTTTCCCACGGAAGGGATGTTTGAGGGCAAGGGCAAGGATGAAGCCCAGGATCAATTCTGAAAAAACGGCCAGGAGCACAAAAAGGCCGGTGGTGCGAATGGCAGCGCCATAACGGGGGTCGTTGAAGACGGTGCTAAAGTTTCGGATCCCGACAAACTGGGCAGTGCCCCCGCTCAGTTCGGCATTGGTAAAACTGAGGTAGATATTGTAGAAGAGCGGGAAGATGTTGAGGGCAATCAGGAGGATGAGGGCAGGTCCGACAAATCCGTATTTGAGGCGCGTAGAATCCAAAGCAATCCAATGTGAGAAGGAAGGATATCCGCTGTGGGCGATGGACAATGTGGTGATTATGCCAGCAGGGGTATCTCCCGTGATTCAAGTGCGGAGGATGGATCTGATGGTGGAGAATGGAAGGCGGTTCCGTGCCGGGGAGTCACAGATGAATGTGGGGGACAAAAAAGCGGGGTATGTGGTGGCGCAGAATGAGTAGAAATCAGGAGGCGTTCTGTTCCGACGGCATGGCGTCTTTGATTTTTTGGTGGAGAATTGAAATCTGAGATTCGTATTCGAGGGCTTCTTCTTCCAGGCTATTGGTCCGTGTTTCGGCCTCGAGGCGTGCGTGCTCCGATTCGCTGAGCTGATTTTCCAGACGTTTGATGTCGATCTGCGTCTGTTCCAGTCGGGCGCGACTTTCCCGGTGCTGCTCAACAAAGCTCAGGATGATCATCATGAGGTAGGTAATTGCACCGACCATGATACCCAGGAAGATCCAATTCACGCGCTTCCCCCGGTGGTGTTGGTGAAGGGTGGATCCTGTTTGCAACAGGGGATGTCCCGATGGCATCCCCGTTTTTTATCCCTTGCTTTCGAGTTTCCGGCGCATTTGCAAAATCTGGTCAAAGGTGCTCGACAGGTTTTGCCCTTTACGGGAGTACTGGAGCATCGTTTCTCGTGACATGACCATCATGGTGCCCTGGTTGGGGTCGGGATATCGGCAGAAGCTGTGTTTGACCTTCTCGCCTGTGACACAGCACCGGGTTTCAAGGGGATATTCCCGTTCTGTATCGATCAGGCTGTCCGTCTGTTCCAGGCCTTCGTTATTTTCTTCATATTCGGCGAAAAATCCGAGTGTTTTTTTTGCCATCTGGATGATATCTCCTCTCAGAAATTCGATATCCAATCGGTCTCGAACAACATTAAAACATACGAGAAATGGCAAAACCTGTAAAGCGAAAAGTAGGGATTGCGACAGGGTCTATTTTTCGCGCCTGATTTTCATCAGTCGGGTGTACTGATTTTGGACAAAAACCATGAAGGAACCGATCAGGAGAAATACAATGCTGACTTGGAGTAAGGAAAAAATGGCGTCAATGCCGCGGGCATTTTTCAGTACCAGCGCTTCCAGCCCCTGTACGACACTGACCAGGTAGATGACCCACACCGCTTTTTTGTTGCCAATGCCAAGGTCTGAAAGTCGGTGGTGAAAGTGGTCTCTGCCGGTAAAATGAACCCATTGTTTAAAGCTTCGGACCTGCCCGGTTTTGATGCGTACAATGGTGGTGAGTGTGGTGTCGAAAATGGGGACACCCAGAATGATGATGGGAATGGTCAGGCGGATCAGGTTGTTCAGGTCCCATTCCCCGGACGTTGGGATGCCGGCTTCGCTTGTGCCCCATTTGCCCAAAATCCCGATGCCAGCCAGGATAAATCCTAAGAAATTGCTGCCGCTATCGCCCAGAAAGATACTGGCAGGTTGTTTGCGCCGAAAGTTGTAGGGTAAAAAGCCCAGGCAGCTTCCGGCCAGAGCGATGGACAGCAGCATCATGGATTGCATGAAAAGGTCGTTTGTAGGGAGGGCGACCAGGCTGAAAAAGAGGGCATTGATAGCGGTGGTGCCCGATGCCAGGCCGTCCATTCCGTCGAGGAAGTTAATGGCATTGGTAATGCCCACCACCCAGAAGAGGGTCATGAGAAATTCCCCAATATCTCCCCACCAGGTTTGGGGAAGAAAGGAGAGTACGACCCCGTATTTGACCAGGATGCCAACGGCAAGGAACTGAGAGATCAGACGGATTCGGGCAGACAGGCCCCATATGTCATCGAGTAAACCGATGACAAAGATCAGGGTTCCGGCCAGGGCAACGCCCTTGAGTTCGGGGGTGAAGTGCAAAATGTCCTGGGCAAATAGCAAGACCAGGGCAAAGCCTATAAAAATGGCCGTGCCGCCCATCAGTGGGGTGCTCTGTTCGTGGGTTTTGCGCCCACCCGGGTGATCGACTGCATCGAGCCGAAAAGCAAGCCTGCGAATGAGGGGCATCAATGCAAATGTGATGCACCACGATAGAATCAAGATATAGGCCCAGGTGAGTTGCCAATGTTGAAATGCAGTCTTGACTGCTGGAGATAGCAGGACGCCAATCGGGATCAGGGTTAAAATCTGGGGAACATGAAAACGCTGGGTCACAGGAGGTCTTGGGCCACTTGAAGGATGTGATGGGTTTCGGATTCGGTCAGTGCCGGATACAGCGGCAGAGACAGGGCTTCTTGGTACACCAATTCTGTTTGGGATAAATGGGTTGGGGGTTGGTTCAGGCACTTGTGAAGCGGATAGAAAACCGGTTGTCGAGCAGCAACTCCGCGCGCTTCAAATTCATTTACAAGTGTATGGGCACCTTTCTCGTGACGAATTACATATCGAAAGGGAAAGGACCCTTCCGAAAATTCAGGGATCTGGGCAGAAGTGTGTTTCAACACCAGGTCATATTGTTGGCCCATTTTACGGCGCTTTTGCACAAAGCCCTTCAGTTTTTGCAACTGGACTCGCGCAATAGCAGCCTGGAGGTCGGTCATTTTATAATTAAACCTGGGGCGGGCATCCTTTCGACCGTCATACTCCCGCAGGTCTCGAACACGGTCGGCAAGTGCGGCATTGGAGGTGGCAATTGCCCCCCCCTCGCCGGCACAGAGCACCTTGGTGGCATAGAAAGAAAAAATACCGATTTCACCCAGGGTGCCCAGATATTTTTGATGTCGGGTGGCACCCAGGGCCATCGCACAGTCTTCGACAATGGGGAGGCCAAGCTGAGAAAGGGCATCCAGGTCGGCCGATTGTCCAAACATATGGGGGACAAGGATTGCACGGGCATTCTGGTCCAGCAAGCGTTGAACAGATTCCGGGGCGATGTTCAGGGTTTGGGGGGTAATATCTGCAAGGAGGGGTTGGGCCTGGACATGGGCGGCGGCATGGAGCAGGGCGGTGCAAACATAGGCAGGCATGATCACCCCATCGCCGGACTGGATGCCCAGGGCCAGCAACGTAAGGTGCAGGGCGGCACTGCCCGAGCTGAGGGCCACAACAAAATCCGCGTTCAGAAGCTTTCCCAGGTCTTCTTCGAATGCGGCCACCTCCCGTCCCTGTGCCAGCATGCCCGAACGGATCACCCTGCAGGCGGCTTCTTCTTCTTCCGGGCCCAGAGAAGGTCGGGAGTGCGGGATCATGGGGTCAGATGTTGATAAATAGTCGGACGGCAGAGAAAGCCTCGGCGTGTTTGACCCTGCCTTGAATGCCGCGAAAGTGGGCGGTGGATCGGGCCACGTCCACAATGGATACGTCCTGGATATAGGTATTCATAATCTGAGATCCATGGGCTTCCAGGCAGGCCAATTTGGAAGCCAGAACGTCTCCGATGTCCACAAAGATGGAGGGGTTAAAATTGAGGGAAGATACTCCTTCAAAGTAGAGCACGTTTCGGATGATGGACCGGCTGGCAGGGATGACGGCCTGGGACAGAGCCCGGTGGTCCTGATGGGTGTCGTCCGGATGGGGCACAAATCCGAGGTCAGGCTGGACCTTTCGGGCAATTTCTTCAATGTCCATAATCAATTGGCGCGAACAGGTCAGCTGGGTGTCGGGATAGCCCAGAAAAAAGACGTCTTCGGCATCCATCAAGCGTGCAGATTCCATCTGCTCCCGTTTGCGAATTTCGGGGTCTTCTTTACAGGATCCATCGGTGACAACCACCAGGAAGATGCGGTGTCCCGAGCGGCGGTATTTGATGAGGGTACCAGCACAGCCAATTTCAATATCATCGGGGTGCGCTCCGATGGCAAATACGTTCATCCTTCCCCTCCCGGATTGGAGTGTGTGTCAGCTATCGTCCAGACCGGATGATTTTCAGGCTTTCCGGACCACCATTGAATAACAGATCAATCACAGACATATAGGGTTCAAAATCGCCGAACCGTTGGGCATATTCGGGGTGTTGGTATGCTTGAAAAATGACATCGATTCCTGCTGCTTCAAACTGGGGCATGTCCAGATATCCCTGGCCGCCGGCACCGGAAAGATAGGTTTCGGCGCCGGTCTGTTTGCAAATATCCACCAGCCTGCCGGTCGGATCTTCCGATAGCTCCCAACTTTTCACACATTCGACCGGGGTCGAGATGCCCAGGCATTCCATCAGCCCAGTGACGGTGTGGGTGTTGAGATCGGTGAGCCATTCCCAGTCTTTTGCAAACATGGTTTCGAAAAAATCTTTGTGAACCGAGAAATAGGGGCTTTTGGCGTAGTTGGAGAGCAAGGCCTGGTTGTGTTTGTGGGTCCAATTCACGGTATTGTTGATGGGCACTTCTTCAATGGTCTGGGGAAAGTGGTATTTGACCGGCACGGTCAGCCACTGCCAGCCCTGGCCTGTTTTGATTTTGTTTCGGTTTTGAAACTCATTTTTTTTGTATTGCACCGTGTCCAAGATGACAAACACATCGGCACGGTCAATTTTGTCAAAATATCCCAGCCAGGGGATGTACTGAGGTTGATGGACAGCAGCAATCATAGCGGTGTTCCAAGGAGGTCGTGATAAAGCGCTTCGGTCTGACCCACGGTTGATTGAATGGAGAAATGCCCTTTTGCCCGTTCCAGGCCTGCCTGTCCCATTTTTTTTCTCCCGGCAGGATTTTGGACCAGTTGGACGATCGATCGCGCCAGGTCGGATGGCGATTGGGATGGGACCAGCAGGCCGGTCTGACCGTGTGCAACGACTTCGGGGACGCCCCCTACACGGGTTGCGATCACGGGCAGTTGTTTGGCCATCGCTTCCACAAGGACCAGGCCCAGGCCTTCATTGAGAGAAGGCAGGACAAACAGATCTGCTGCGTCCAAAAATGGGGCCACATTGTCCTGCCAGCCCAGGAAGCGAACCTGAGGCGCAATACCCAGGTTTTGGGCCAGGTCTTCCAGTTCGGATCGAAGGACACCTTCGCCTACAATCCAGAGGTGAAGGTCGGGGCAGACGAGGTGGGCTTTTTGGAAAGCGACCAGGAGATCGTCCTGGCCTTTGACCGGCACCAATCTTCCCACGCTAATGCAAACAGGCGCGTCCGGCGAAACGCCCAGGCTTTCGCGAAGCTCGAGATGGTTCCCTTGTGGGGCCGAGAATCCTTCTACATCAATGCCGTTGTAGATGTAGGTGTACTGGTCGGGATCGCCGATTTGGGCCTGCAGGTACTGGCTGATTTCCAGGGCCGTTAACCCGATGATGCGGTCTGCCATGGGGGCCGTCAGGTGCTCCAAAAAAGCGTAAAAATGTGTGATAAACGGGTTGAAATACCCGTCCAGAACAGTTCCGTGCGGCGAGTGAACCACCGCTTTGATGCCGCAAATTTTGGCTGCCAGCCGACCCAGAAATCCCGCTTTGGCGGTGTGGGTGTGGACCAGGTGATAGCCTCCGTTTCGGATAATCTGAACCAGTTGTTTCAAGGCTTGCAGGTCGCGAACCGGATGGGGATCCCGTTTCAGGGCCGGTACGGGGATGAGCGAAAATTCTTCTTTTGCAACCTGACCGGTAATATCCAGCAAAGGATCGTTTGTCTGGCCCGCTGCCAGGTCTACCTGGAATCGGTCGAACGACATCCTGCGGATGGTTTCCAGCAAGGCCTTCGGGGCCCCACCCTGTTCCAGTCGGGTAATGATGTTCAGGACACGGATCCTGGACATGGCGTTAAGAGCTGGTAAAAAAGATGGGGTTGGACAACAATCGGGTTTGTTTGGGCGCCCGGACATCCAGACGGAAGTAGTGACGCCTCTGGTCTGATTTGACAGAATCGGTATAGGTAATTTTCAAAAGCCCTTTGCCCTTATAGGTTTGCACAACTTCGCCATTGTAGATGAGTTCGGCACGTAGTTCGTTGCCCAGGGCCGATTCCTCACATTCCAGGAGGGCATCTACATGGATGGGGTGGCCTATTGCAACCTCAAGGGTCGTGCCCATGCGAGCGGTGTCGATAGAACTGGACACCGTGAAATCTGTCAGACGCAGGTGTTGGGCAACAGGGCCTGCCATGGCGTAAATTCGTCCTTCTCGAAGGGATTTAAGTATCGCCTGTCGGCTTCTTTCTTCGACCAAAAAAACCGTCTGGCTCAATTGGGGCGAAAATTGGTCGCCCTCCACATCGCCTTCGGCAATGGCCCAGATGGGGGCGGATCGTTTGCCCAAACAATATCGGTTCAAGATCTGGTCCCAGATACCACCCGGTGGGATGATGTATTTCATGCCCTCGTAAAAGGCGGCAAATCCCGTATAATTCTGGGTGTGCAGCAAGTCTTCATAGGGGGCTTTTGTCTGGAGAGTGACCTGGATGGGTCCTATCTTGTAGACATCTGCCTTGGACGCCTCGGGGTGTGCCCAGAAGACCAGGCCGCCGCGTCCGATCACATAGTCGATAAACTCCTGATAGGGTTTGACGCCCTGATCGCCGTGGTATTGATCGTATTTCCCGAATTGATAGGGAAAATTGTGGATCAGGAAAAGCGCGCCTATTCCAAAAAAAATCCAGGAAGGGATGATCAGGAGTTGGGGATGCACAATTTCGCGGGATTTCCTGCGGCACTTGAAGCCCAGGAAAATCAGGGCCAGGGGCCAGAGACTGAGCAGGGTTTCGAGGCTATAACCCTGGAAGAATCCTTCGCTGACGGTGGGCAATTGGGTGTAGTCGTCGGGAGATTCCATGCCGATCGCCAGGAGGTGTTTGTGGCCGTTCACCATGCTCAGGTTAGGCAGGTTGCCCTTCCAATAATAGAAGGGATAGACCTCGACGCCGGGCAGCACAATGATTTCGTCGTAGCGCATGTCCAGGTCGAGCAGCTCGTCCAGATATAGAGTCGGACCGTGTGTTAATACGGAGCTTTCTCTGTGAAAGAGCTTGCCGCCGATCCAGCCGCTGATGCGTTCGGTAAGCCAGCGGGCGGGGAAAAAACCGTACCGGACTCGTGTGGTGACCTGATCGGTAAAAATAGCGACTTCCAGATCGTTTTGCACCAGGTAGCGGATCAGCTCTTCGGGCGTCATCTCGCCGCCACTGACTGTGGAGTCCAGGTGAATGACGCCTCTGAGCTGCTGATAAGGCTGTGCAGCAGACGGGTCCGGGGCAAGGAATAGACTTGCCAGAATTAGTATCGGTATAATTCGGTGCATCCTTTGGCGCATACGGGATATTTTTTGCGGCGTTTGGTCAGCCGTCTGTAGGTCCGGTAAATGTTGTTATTCCAGATATCCGAAAATTTGTTTTTTCGGATATTGCCGGGCGAAAAATTCATGGTGTGGTAGGGGCGGACTGCCCCGTCGGGCATAATGTAGGCGGTCATCCAGAGGCTCATGCAGCGATTTGGGTAGCTGGTGGATTCGAATTCAAACTGGGTGTAATATTGCCTCACTTCGTCCGGTCCATAGTTGGGATAGACGGAAATGTTGATGCCAGCATTCCCGCTTTCGACAGCCTCAATCGACTGTAGCAGGATTTCGGGATCGATCTGGGGAAGTTCTTTCCAGACAAATCCCGCCCAATCTGGAGTGATCTGATTGAAATTCTCGGTGAAAATCTGGTTGTTCTGGTCATATATCTGCTGATTGATGAAAAGCAGGTGATGAAAGTTGATGTTGTCCGCGCCCATTCCCTGAGCGATGTTGGCCACTCCGTTCAGGTTTTTATAATTGGTTTCGGCAATGGTGCAGTTGATGTTGAGGTGGGGTGTGGTAAGGCCACGTTCTTCTCGAATTTTTCGGACGTCCTGGACGCCCTGCAAGAGTTTTTGGAAGGTTCCTTTGGCACCCCGGGTTTCGTCGTGTACGTCTTCCTCTCCGTCGAGAGACAGGATGATTTCGTCCAGGCCAGATTCGATGATGCGTTCGGCATAGACAGACATGAGGGTGCCGTTGGTGACCATGTTGCATCGCATGCCTTTCTCCTTGATGTAAGAAACCACATCGGTCCAGTTTTTATACATCATGGGCTCACCGCCAAACAGGGTAATGTTGGGCTTGAATTCGGCCAGGTCGTCAACGAGATGTTTGATTTCCTCAATGCTCATTTGTTGTTTGAGCACTTCGTTATCAAAGTCTTTGAACGCACCCTCGTCGCCCCATTGACCGCACATATAGCAGGTGAGGTTGCATTTGAAGGTGAGGAACAAAGAGATGGTTTCGGGGGGGGCGCTGTTGCCATCACCGAACTGGTAGGTCATAAAGGACCGGAAACGCTTGTAGGAGGTGGTCATCGCATAACCCGGCTGGGTCATGGCTTTCCGAATGTTGCGAAGGAGATTTTTTCGCGCAATCACGACGGTGTTCCTTCCACGTGGGTTATTTTAACGTCCTCTCCACAGCGTCGACCGCCCGTTCCAGGGCAGACCGTGGCACCAATGGGTGAGTGGGAATCAAAAGCAGGCGTTGGGACACGGTTGTTGCATTGGGATATGGATCGGGCCCCTGGCCATTCCAGATGTCGGGGTAGATACGGTGAACGGGGTCCGGGTAGAGTCGTGTTGCTTCCAAACCCGTTTCCAAAATGGCCCGATGAACAGCAGATCGGGTCTGTTCGTCCGGCAGGAGTACGGGGAACTGGTTGTAGGCTGGGGCGCCTGTTTCAAGTACCTGCGGCAGACGAATGCCATCAATATTAGAAAACGCGTCTTGGAGAAACCTTCCGTTTGCCAGTCTTTTTTGGCTGAACCGCTCCAGCTTGTTAAGAAGAGATAAGCCCAGTCGGGCTTGGAAGGGCGTGTACGCCTGTATGTGGAAGTCGGTGTGCAGTTCCTTGTATTTAAGGCGTTCGGCAATCGGATGGAGCAGGGTGTACCCCAGGGGGCGCACAATAAGGGATAGGGCAACTGCAAAGGCCCGAATTTTGAGACGCAAAACAAAGTCGGGGGTGGGGTATTCACCAATGGCAGCTTCAAGGTCTGTCACCAGATCCTCACGAGAGCTTAAGATGGCACCTCCCGTGTAGGTGGAGAGGTTTTTGCCCCGATTAAAGCTAAAGACCCCGACATCGCATATGGCACCCACTTCCCGGCTTGCCAATTGGGTTCCCATGGCCGAGGCGGCATCTTCCAGCGTGAAGACCTCGCGGTCATTCAGGCACCGGATTAGCACCGGAAGATCGGTGGGCAGACCGAACATGTGGACCGGCACGACGGCCAGGGTGTTTGGCCCTACGCGGTCGAGCAGTTCGGTGGCATCCGAATTCAGTGTTTTGGGCGAGACTTCGCTGAGCACCGGTGTCAGACCGGCCTTGCGAATGGGCAAAATTAGCGATGGGGCCGTGTAGGCGGGCAGGACAACTTCGGTGCGATCAGAACGGCGCTTGAAGGTGCGCAGCACTGCGTAAATGGCCGAGGTGCCCGAACCGGTTAGACCACACCAGGTGACCCCGTGGCGATGACAGAGTGCATTCTGGAGATCTTCGGGGCCTTTTAGGGATAGAAAGGCCTTGCGTAAATCGAGAAGGGAGACCGGTGTGCCTGCCGAAGGTATTTTCATGGTTTTGATCAAAGGGCCTGAAATAAGTTCTAACAGGATAAATATAATACATTTATGGACAATTCGAAAGGGAAGGTCGTCTACCCCGGTGCTTGCACTTCCAACAGGTACCCCAGGGCCGCAAAAGGGAGTTTGAGGCCCAGGTGGTCCCGGTGGACAATTTGAAATCCTTTTGCCGCAAATATGCCACCCATCTGACGCAAATGGTACCCTCGGGTGCAGAAATCCTCCCGCCGATTGTGCAGCCAGTAGCGCATTTTAAGGACCGGGTTGGCCCCGTTGCGAATGTCCACGAAAATTCGGCCCGCAGGACGGCAAATTCGCATGAGTTCATCGAGCAAAATTTGAACGATCTCATCTGTGGGAATATTAATTAACGTATTGAGAAAAAATATGTTATCAAATGTCTTGTCCGGAAAGGGAAGGGTGGTGACATTTCCTTGAACCAGCCGGACGTCCTCAATCTGGTTGTCCACGAAGATTCTTTTGGCTTCAAAGAGTAAGTCCAGGTCCAGGTCGATGCCGACCAGACGTCCTGTTGGTTGGGGAAGTGAAGCAAAAAAGAGGCCGTTGCCGCATCCCACGTCCAGGGTCAAGCCTTTTTTTGCAACGGAAAACCGTTGCACAGCCAGATCACGAATGGTTTGGGTCATATGGCCAAAGAAGGCGCCCGGGCGCTGGACGCCCGATGTGTTCAGGTCAGTCTGTCCCATGTTT
>JAPUJS010000037.1 GCA_027296045.1 bacterium
ATATACTAAACCGAAAGATAGAGGGGTCTGTTCTGCCGACCATGGCTCAACCGCCCTGTCGGTTGAGCTGGAACGGCGAATCGGTGAAAAGTGGAAGCTCGAAGTAGAAAGCCGCGCCTTCTTCAACACGTCCAATCAGGACGTTCTGGGCACGTTTGGATCCGACGACTTCACTTCAGTAATGTGTGTGTGTGAATGGATCAGAAAACAAAAATCACCGACTGGTCTTGATGGAACGATGCGTTGGTGTCCGGGTCGAAAGCTCAAGAACTCTTCCCACTTGACTTTCGTGAGCTAAGTCCACAAAATTTAGTCTTACCTAAATTTTTGATTTAGACAGCGAGGTCAACTCCCATGAAAGAGAGAGTATCTCGGCGACAAATCCTCGGAAGTGCTGTGGGCGCTGCAAGCCTGGCCGGAGGCGGAGCACTGCTCGGCGTCTCCAGCCCTTCCCCGGACCGTACGGTGCCTTCGGCCCACGATGCGGGTGTCATGCTGACCCCCGGCGAGGTGGACCTGAGCGGGTTTGATCCGTCCAAGTTTTTGTATGATTTCGATTATGGCCACGTCAGTCAGCTGCCGGGCGGGCGCACCCTGCGTGAGTGGGAAATCACGGCGGTTGATAAGGACATCGAAATCGCACCGGGCCTCTATTTCCCCGCCTGGACCTATAACGGCCAGGTCCCCGGTCCGACCCTGCGTTGCACGGAGGGTGATCGCCTGCGCATCCGCTTCGCCAATGTCGGCAGCCACCCCCACACCATCCACTTTCACGGGTTTCACCCGGCCGACATGGACGGCGTCTTCGAAATCGTGAAGCCCGGGGGGCAATTTGTATACGAATTTGATGCGGAGCCTTTCGGATTGCACTTGTACCACTGCCATACCGTGCCGCTGAAGAGACACATTCACAAGGGTCTGTACGGTGCCTTCATTGTGGATCCCCCCGAGGAACGGCCGGAAGCTCACGAAATGGTGATGGTGATGAACGGCTTTGACACCAATTTCGACGGTGAAAACGAAGTCTATGGAGTCAACACCGTGGCCTTCCATTACCATCGCCATCCGATCGAGGTGGAGCTCGGGCGGCTGGTTCGAATCTATCTGGTCAATCTGCTGGAGTTTGATCCGCTTAACTCCCTGCACGTACACGGCAACTTTTTCGACGTCTACCGCACGGGAACGAGACTCACCCCTGACGAATTCACCGACATCCTGATGATGTGTCAGGGAGAACGCCATGTGCTGGAGTTGAAATTCCGCCATGCGGGGAAATTCATGTTTCACGCTCATCAGAGTGAGTTTGCGGAGCTGGGTTGGATGGGATTCTTTCATGTGAAGGCATGAGTGTATGAAAAAGTGGGTCCTGGGGTTCCTCCCCATTTTCTTGCTTGCCGGCCTTTTGGCGGTTTTCTTCGCCTACGGGCCGCTGGGCGTTTTCCTGGCTGCCTTTCCACCGTTGGAGGAACTGACTATCGAGCGAGTTGTCCTTCCCCAGCCCGGCAGTATTGTGCTTCACGTCGTCAACGGTGGGCCCGCACCGGTAACCGTGGCTCAAGTCACCGTCGATGAAGCGTTCTGGCAGTACTGGACCGAACCCGAGAACAAGACTATTTCCCGGCTGGGACAGATGGAGATTCACATCCCCTATCCCTGGGTGGAAGGGGAGCCGCACGAAGTTACCATCCTGACCTCCACGGGGCTGACTTTCAGTCACGAAATCCCAGTGGCGACCCAGTCCCCCAGGGTAGACTGGACCTATTTTTGGACCTTCTCACTGCTGGGAGTTTATGCCGGCGTCATTCCGGTTTTCCTGGGTCTGCTCTGGTATCCCTTCTTGAGGGAATTGGCTTCGCGATGGCTTTCCTTTTTTCTGAGTCTGACGGTTGGACTTTTGGCCTTTCTGGCCTTCGATACACTCGAGGAGGCGTTCGAGATTGCCCAGAGGGTGCCGGGAGCGTACCAGGGCGTAGCGCTGATCGGAATCGGTGTTCTGGCAACACCCCTGTTTCTTCTCTACCTCTCCCGCAGCAGATGGGGGAGTGCAGATAAGGGGAGCGCCCGGGGACGACACTGGATTGCCATGATGGTGGCCATCGGCATCGGACTTCACAATCTGGGCGAAGGGCTGGCGATTGGCTCCTCTTATGCCCTTGGCGAAATCGCTCTTGGAACTTTTCTGGTGGTCGGTTTTACCCTGCACAATGTCACGGAGGGCTTGGGGATCGTGGCGCCTATCGCCAAAGATCGACCGTCCGTCGCTCGATTGGTGGGACTGGGACTGATTGCTGGAGGTCCCACCGTTGTGGGTGCGTGGATTGGAGGTTTCAGTTATTCGCCGACCTGGGCCACCTTGTTCCTGGCCATTGGCGCAGGAGCCATTTTGCAGGTCATCTACATGCTCGTGCAGTTGTTTGCCCAAAGAGAAGACGGTGGCCTAATCGATGCCTACAACCTGTCCGGGTTCCTGGCGGGACTGGGAGTCATGTACGGCACCGGCCTGCTTGTGGTGGCGTGAGTATGGCTGTTGGGCATTCTCTATAACAAGATCGCCGAGGCTCGCCGCGACCTGGGGCGAGAACATCAGACAGATGATATCGACGATGTGATCCAGCAACGTTTCGATCCCCAGGGGAGTTGGGTGCGTCCTCCCCATCCTGTTGATGTGCAGCTTTACGGGGCGGAAATCCGAAGTAGCTGGTCCTCATCGGTCGAGAGCCTGGTCATCCCACGAAGTCGGATCCTCGACAGGTTCAAGGTGGGTAATCACACTCGCGGCGGGTATGGTGCGTCGGATGTCTTTCTCAATCTGCTCAACAAGATCATGTCCTCTCTGCACCGACCAAGTTCCAGGAACCTGGATATGGACTGAAACAAATGACCGGATGCCAGCCTGGCGTGTGCGCAAGGCGTGGTAGGTAGCACCTTGATCGGCATACTTTCTAAGGATTGTAGAGATAGCCTTCACCTCAGACTCGGGAAGTGCCGTATCCATCAAACCCAATATCGACTTTCGAACAAGTTTGACTCCTACCCAGGTCACGTGAAGGCACATTCCCAATGCGATGATCGGATCCAGGATTTGCCAACCAGTCACAGCAACCGCCCCAATTCCAGAAAGCACTCCAACCGAAGTCCACACATCCACCATGAGATGTCGAGAGTGC
>JAPUJS010000370.1 GCA_027296045.1 bacterium
GGCTTCGACGAGGCACCGGCAGACGGTTTCAAATCCCAGAGCCGCCGCCCTGGAAGGCCTGGAGAAGATGAAGGCCCTGGCAGATCTGGGGCTGAAGCAGGCGGTTTGTCCACCCCACGAACGGCCGGATGTGGAGACACTGAGGCAACTGGGGTTTAGGGGAACCGATACGGAGGTGCTTGCGCGGGTGGCTCAAGAAGCTCCACGGATTCTGGCGTCCTGTTGTAGCGCATCGGGCATGTGGATGGCCAATGCCGCAACGGTCTCTCCAAGCGCCGATACGGCAGATGGCCGGGTTCATTTTACACCGGCCAATCTGGTGACGCAGTTTCATCGGTCGCTTGAGCCCAGAGCCACAGGGACGTTGCTGAAGGCAATTTTTCCGGAAACAGCGGGTTTTGCGCATCACGATCCTCTGCCCGTAGGGGGCTGTTTTAGCGACGAGGGCGCGGCGAATCATACCCGGTTGTGCGGGGCCTATCACGAATCGGGGCTTGAAATTTTCGTCTATGGTAAGCAGGGATTTGATGCTGCCTCTGGGGGGGCGATGACATTTCCCGCACGGCAGTCGCTGGAGGCGTCTCGGGCGATTGCCCGGTTGCACGGACTGGACTCGGAACACACCATTTTTGTTCGGCAGAACCCGGATGTGATCGACGCAGGAGTATTTCACAACGATGTGATTGCGGTGGGGAACGGGCCCGTTTTCTTCTATCACACCCTGGCCTTTGCCAAAGGGGATACCGTGATCCAGGAGATCCAGCAGATTGTTTCTAAATGCTGTGGACAGGACCCCATCCTGATCCCGGTTTCACCGGATGAAGTTCCTGTGGAAGATGCGGTTCGGTCCTATCTATTTAACAGTCAACTGGTCAGTTTGCCGAACGGAACCATGGGTTTGATTGCCCCTGTGGAATGCCGGGAAAACCAGTGTGTGGCGGCGTTTCTGGCAGGATTGATTGGAGAACAGAGTCCGATCCGGGAGGTGTATTATGTGGATGTCCGGCAGAGCATGAAAAACGGCGGCGGGCCTGCTTGCCTGCGCCTTCGCGTGGTGCTTACGGAAACAGAACTGGACAGGATGCACCAGGGCGTGTGCCTGACCAATGGGGTTTACGAGGCACTTCGAGCATGGGTGGCCCGTTTCTACCGCGACCGGTTGCAGGTGGATGACCTGGCGGATCCCCTGTTGCTGGAAGAAAGCCGCAGGGGCTTGGATGTGCTGACTCAGATCTTGAAACTCGGGTCTGTGTATCGATTTCAACAGGCGGGGTCTTGAAGATTTCACATCGCACGACGCGCGATGTGAGGGGATCCGTTCAATCCTTTAGAGAGGAGGGAGACAGTGGGTGCGATCACGATTTCCAGACAGTATGGAACCGATGGCCAGACCATTGGTTCCCGGGTGGCCACGGATATGGAATACCTGTATGTGGACAGGAGTTTGATCGAGGAGGTCGCCATCGAAGCCAAGGTCCCGGTTTCCGAGGTGGAACGGTTTGACGAACATCCGGAAAACAGGGTCTTGAAACTGATCAAAAGGCTTTTGACGCCGCTGGATTCCAATGATCTGACCGAGGTGGAACAAGAGAGTATGAGTCTGCCCGGAGAGATGTCCCAAAAGCGGGGTAAAAAGCCATTCGGCTTGATTGAAGACACCTATCTGCGACTGACCCGGAAGGTGATGAGGCGGTTGGCAGACGAAGAGAATGTCGTCCTGTTGGGACGGGGTGGCCAGGCGCTTCTGACGGGCCGGTCGGATGTGCTGCACGTGCGCATTGTTGCGCCAAGATCATACCGGGTCAAAACGATCATGGAACAGAATCACCTGACACACAATGATGCGCTTGCACAAATTGCAAAGATCGACATCCAGCGAAAGGAGTATATTGAGCGTCACTACGGGATCGACTGGAATAGGCCCGGACACTATCATCTCGTCATTAATGTCGGGTGGACGCCTATGGACACGGTCGTTCGCCTGATTGTTGAAGACGCAAAGGCCCAATTTGCGACCGTGTAAACCGATTGGTGAATTCGATGGCAGCATAGCCAACCACACGATCTAAGTGGCCACCCGTGTCGCCGGAGTTGCGGTAGTCGAGCACGTTGGTGGCACAATCGTTTTGGGGGGCCAGGGCTTTGAGAAAGGCGACCAGGGGGCCAAATCCGCAGGCTTCGATCCGTTTTTCCCGCCAGGCGTTTGAAGGCATACGAGGCGGTTGGGCCAGAATAGGGGTAAGCAGCGTGAGGGACTACGTAGCCGACTGGATGTGGAGATTCGCCTGTGGGGACAGCATCCAGCAGGGATTGGACGGTTGCGGTCAAGATGTCGGGGTTGCCGGGATAGAACCGGCCGGAGGCGACGGGTTTGCGGATCATGGGGTCACTCGAATGGCAGATTTTATCTGAAAACCGGGTAGCGATTGCCCTGTGATGGGATGGGTTTAACCGGACTGAATACGCCGCTGATGGGCTCGCCGCAGGGACACCGGTTGCCATTTAGACGGTAATTGAGGATGGCGTGCCAGTCCCGCTGGATCAGGTCGGTGCCACATTTCGGACAGTAGGTGGTCTGGCCCTCCAGGTTGTGTACATTGCCCACATAGACGTATTTGAGACCCATTGTCTGGGCAATGCTCCGGGCCATGTTCAGGGTTTCTGAGGGGGTCCTGGGAAGGTCCATCATTTTGAAGTCCGGGTGGAAGGCGGTGAAGTGCACAGGAATATCGTCGCCGCAATTTTCCAGAATCCAGCCGACCATCTGCCGGATTTCTTCGGGCGCGTCATTGTGCGTGGGGATGATCAGGTTGGTGAGTTCCACCCAGACATCGGTCTGGTTGTAGAGCCAGGAGATGGTGTCCAGGATGTCTTCGATGTGGGAAAAGGTGAGCTTGTGGTAGAAGGTCTCGGTGAAGGCCTTGAGGTCGACATTGGCCGCATCGATGAAGGGGTAGATCTCTTCCCGGGCTTCAGGGGTGATGTAGCCTGCGGTGACCATGACGCTTTTGACACCGCGTTCCCGGGCCGCCCGGGCAATGTCCATCACCCATTCGCCCCAGATGGTGGGGTCGTTGTAGGTGTAGGCAATGCTGGGGCAGTGGTGTTTCTGGGCCAGGTCTACGACATCGGTGGGGGTGATGCGGTGGGATCGGACTTCATCCAGTTTGGCCTTAGAGATGCTCCAGTTCTGGCAGAAGCGGCAGCCCAGGTTGCAACCTGCGGTGCCGAAACTGAGCACGGGGGTGCCGGGCAGGAAGTGGTTGAGGGGTTTTTTTTCAATGGGATCGACCGCAAAACCCGTGGAGGTTCCGTAGCCGTCCTGGTAGAGGGTGCCGTCCCGGTTCCGGCGGATAAAGCAGAATCCGTGCTGTCCGTCACCGATTTCACAGAATCGGGGACAAAGGGTGCAGCGGACCTTCTGATTGGGGGCCCCTTCAAGGGGTGTCCACCATTTGGCAACGGGCGTGTTCATGTGGAAGATTGGGGCGCATCGGTTGTCACCAGCGACCACACAGGCGGTCGCTTGGCTTCAGGTCTATTTTCGCCTCTGCAGCCATCGCTCCAACGAGGATGGGCTCTCTGTAGACTTTTTGCCGAGCAACAGACCTTCAATACCAATATCCTCGTCCAGGTCAGGCCAGTGGATACCGTAACCTGCACCGCCTATCTGAAAGTTGGCGCATTCTGCAGGGGTTCCATGCAACAGGCGAGGATACCAGTCAATGGGAACAGAAATGGTGGGGCCGTCTTCCAGATCTACAGATAGCGTATCGTTAGTCACCTTCACGTTAACGATTCCGGGCAGTGCGAGTGTTACTACCGCAGAAGGTATCCCATTCATTTCTCAATCTCTCCAGATTTTCTCTTGTGATTCTCTCAATATCGCGCAATTCTCTACGATTGTAGCCATAGTTCTCAGCCAGCGACACGTCCGGGTCAAGCCAGAATTTCGCACTTCTGTTTTCCCGATCCACATGCATGTGGCGGGGCTCATCACAGTCGTAAGAGTAAAAGTAGAAGCGATAGGGTCCCGTTCGTAGAGCAGTTGGCATAGACTTGCGTCCGCCTCATTTTGCTTTTAGCTGA
>JAPUJS010000371.1 GCA_027296045.1 bacterium
CAGCCAGGAGTTTCGCACTTCGGGTGTCATATAAGAATCCAGCGGCTCCAGGATTCCCCGCTCGGCAAATTCCGAAATCATGCCCATAAACACATAGCCCAGATCCGGCAAATTATCGCCCTGAATCATCGTATTGTAAACCGTTGGCCCATGATCATATGGGATAAATTGCATCTCGACAGTCACGCCCGGATGTTCGGCCTCAAACGCGGTTTTCCACGTCCGAAACGTCTCCAACTCGGCACCCATCCAGGCAATGCGCAGCACGACCTGCCCACCGTCTCCCCCACAAGCGAACAGACCAAAGCCCAAAACTGTCAGCATCCACCACAATCTATGCAGCCTCATCATCGAAACGCCTTTCTTAAGACATCACCGCCGCTTCGCCCAGGTGTTCCTGCAGCCAGACTTTCAAAGGCACATCTTCATCTTTTGGCGATGTAAATCCAAATCCTCCATTGGGGCTGGCCCCCAGCAACTGCCTGCGAATCGGATCACTGCCCTCCATCAGATGCGCAACGGTCATATCGTCTCGGGGTTGCAACCACCGATAGCTATATCCATAAAACAGAACTTTCCGGGTGATATCGGAAAAATTACGACTGGAAGAATGCCAGATCCGCCGGTCAAAAATCACCGCCGATCCCGCATTCACTCGAACCGCCTGTGCCCCCTCGGGAAGTGTCCCGCCGTCTTCGGGAATCACCACTTCGTTTTGCAACTGGCTCCCTCGGATCACATAGAAATTGCCCACCTCTTCTGTTGTGGTATCCGTCAGAAAAAATCCCACCTTGAGCGACACACGAGGTTTGGGAACCGTTTCCAATTCGATATTCAATCGGCCACTGTCCCGATGCCAGCCGTCAATGGTTTTGCGTTGATCTTCCGCCGGCACCGGGGGCGTCATCACCAGCTGCGTCACATACAGCTTGATATTCCAGCCCAGAATGCCCCAGACCTTGGGCAAGATTTGGGGCAAATCCACCAGATCTAAAAACACCGGGTCTTGTTGCAGGATATTGACAAGCTCCAATCGATCGTGAGGTGCCATTCTGCCCGGACGAACGATAAGGTCCTGGAGGTCTCTGTCCTCGGCAATTCGCTGTCGATAGGTACCATCAGCTCGCTCAACCGCCTGCGTCAGATCCTCGATCATTTGAGGTGTCAGCACGTCTTCGACCACAAAAAATCCGTCCTGCTCGAAGGCCGTGCGTTCTTCTTCTGTCAAGCAATGCGCCAGACATGCAGGTTCCATCTTGCTCCTCCACCACTAAAAGTACTGATCCGCGCCAGGCAAAGGAACCGGCCTGGCATCCTCATCCAAAATGCTCCAATCCGCCAATCGCAATCGCAAATCGGCCAGCGTTCCCTGGTGGTCCGGATCACCCACCACATTGGTCGATTCCCACGGATCGTTCACTAGATCGTACAACTCATCTTGATCGCCCATCGCATCGTGCACATATTTCCAATCTCGGGTCCGCACCATCTTGCGCCGACCTTCTGCTTCCCGCCAATGGAGCGACTCAATCAATGCCTTTCGCCCCCAGGGTTGCGGCAGTTTTTCCAGATCCGACATCTTGAACTGCGGGCCTCCGGCACCATATTCCGAAAAGGCCGCATTCCGAGGTGTCGCCTCCGTCACAGTGGGCAATCCTTCGCCGTGCATCGACGCTGGAATTTCCAGCCCCTGAAGTTCCAGTACCGTGGGCACAACATCAATCAAATTCACCATGCTTTCATCCACTTTTCTAGAAGCCACTTGCCCCGGCCACGACACAATCAACGGTACTCGCGTCAGACAGTCGTAAAACACCCCACCTTTGCACTGCATCCGATGTTCGCCCATAAAATCGCCGTGGTCCGAACAGAATACCACAATCGTATTCTCCTTCAACCCCAACCGTTCCACCGCATCCAGAATCTGTCCGATCCCATCGTCCAGAAACTTCACCATCCCGTAATAAGCCGCCATCACCCCATACACATCCACTTCCGAATCCCGGTGCATCCCCAGCATCTGATAGAGCACCTTGTTTCGCTCCGGCACTTCATCGCCATCAAACTCCCCCTCCCTCCAGGGCGGCACTTCAATCTTATCTTGCGGAAACTGATCAAAATACTGTCGGGGCGCTTCCCAGGGCTCGTGCGGATCCGGGAACGAAACCCACAGGGCAAAGGGCGCATCCTTGCTCTCTTCTAGAAAGCGCACCGTCTGCCCCGCAATCAGTCCGGTAGAATAATCTTCAAGTGGAAAATCCGAAGCCGCATAGGCAAATCGGGGATTCTCATGGGGCATGTTCCGTCGCACTTCTCGAGCGGCCCGGATGGTTTCCACAGAGCGAAACCAATCCATGCCCTTTGTTCGGGCTCGATCCTGAACCCCTGCGTGTGCAACATCGCACACCACATCGAACAGATCCAGATCTTCCTCCAGTTCAAAACAGTGATTCTTCCCGATCAACCCGGTCCGAAACCCTTCCCCTTTCCAGATCTGAAACGCGTGTGTGGCGCCCGCCGGCATCAATGTCTGATTTCGCCGCCCCCCGTGTGAATGCGGAAACTGCGACGTCCAGAACGACACCCGGCACGGCACGCACAACGGATAGGGCGTAATTGCGTGCTGAAAAAGAACGCCCTCCTTTGCCAGCCGCTCCATCGAAGGCGTTTCACAAAACGGATTCCCATACAGATGACTGGCCGTTGCCTTCATCTGATCGCACATAATCATCAGGATATTCGGTCGGTTCAATTCCAATGATGGCCTCCTCGAAAAATTCGGAAATTCGGCCCTCCGAAAGGACCTGACAATAGTGCCCCGGGTACAACCGGTGCAGGGCCTTGACGCATGTTGCCCTTAAGAGGGCAGTTGTGGAAGGACGGAGTTGGATTAGCCTCCAGGTCAAAAATACCTGTCCGCATCCGGCATCGGCACTGCTTTCGCATCTTCAGTCTGAATGCTCCAATCGGCCAGTCGCAACTGCAAATTGCTCAGGATCTCCCGATGCGTCGCATCATTCGCCACATTGGCCAACTCCCAGGGATCGTTCACCAGATCATACAGCTCATCCTTGTCCCCCATCGGATCGTGTACATATTTCCACTCCGGTGTGCGCACCATCTTTCGCCGACCTTCCGCCTCCCGCCATTGCAACGTTTTGCCCATTGCCGATCTCCCATAAGGCTTGGGCAATTTTTCCAAATCCGAGATCCTGAAGAGGCGACCTCCGGCGCCATATTCTGAGAAGGCTGCATCTCTTGGATCGGCGTCCGTCACCGTTGGCAAAGGCGCCCCGTGCATCGAGGCGGGAATATCCAATCCCTGAAGCTGTAAAACAGTAGGCACAATATCGATCAAATTTGCCATACTCTCATCCGTCACGCCACAGGGCACCTGTCCGGGCCAGGACACAATAAGCGGCACACGCGTCAAACAATCGTAAAACAGACCGCCCTTGGCCACCATCCCATGTTCGCCCGACAGATCCCCATGATCGGCGCAAAAAATCACAATCGTATTTTCCTTCAGCTCCAATCGTTCCAACGCATCCAGAATGCGCCCGATCTCGTCGTCCATAAATCGCACCATTGCGTGATACACCCCCACCACACCGTAAATATCTTCCATCGCATCCTCCTCCATCCCCAGCATCTCCCACATCACACGATTGCGTTCGGGCACCTCACTTCCCTCAAACTCCCCCTCCCTGGAGGGCGGCAGTTGAACCGTATTTTGCCCGAACATATCGGCGTATTTCTTCGGCGCTTCAAAAGGCGTGTGTGGATCGGGAAAGGAAACCCAGAGTGCAAACGGCTCGTCCTTGTGCTGTTCCAAAAACCGAACCGTCTGCCCGGCAACCAGCCCCGACGAATAGTCCTCCAGCGGAAAATCGCTCACCGCATAAGAAAATCGCGGACTGATGGTCGGCATATTTCGCCGCACCGAATGCGCCTCATCAATAGAAGCAATCGGCCGAAACCAGTCCATCCCTTTGGTCTGCGCCCCGGCACGCAGGCCGGTATGCCCAATTTCACACCACGTATCAAACAGATCCAGATCTTCCTGTGACTCAAAGCAATGGTTCTTTCCAATCAACCCAGTATGATACCCTGCCGCTTTCCAAATCTGAAACGCGTGGGTCGCACCCGCCGGCATCAACGTTTGATTTCGCCGCCCCCCGTGCGAATGCGGAAACTGTGACGTCCACAACGAAATCCGGCAGGGCACACACAACGGATGGGGCGTTACTGCGTGTTGGAAAAGCACGCCGTCTTTTGCCAACCGTTCCATCGCAGGCGTCTCACAAAACGTACTGCCATACAAATGGCTGGCCGTCGCCTTCATTTGATCGCTCACCATCACAATTACATTGGGTCGATCCACAACACCCTCCTATCTATACGTCGGTATCAAACTCCGAAAGCAACACTGGTTCATTTCGCTCTGCGCTCAACTGGGTTGCCTCAATCATCGCCATCGTCTGTCGAACGGACCGGCCGTTGGCATCCGGGACGGTTCCATTCAGACAGCAGTCTGCAAACTCTCGAATCTGGTTGGGCATTCCCACTTTGCTCGTCTCTTCCAGTTCCACATCCTCTCCATTCACCTTCAGCACCTGGTTGGTCATCCAGATCGACCCCTCGCTGCCCATCACATACGTATCGTGCGCACTGGTGTGCGTCACCACCGTTTGCGTCAACACACTCACAGCGCCATCTTCATGGGTCATCATGGCCGAATACGTATCGTTTTGCCCCTTGTAAAGCGCGGTACTCTCCGTCCCCTGGGCATACACCTTCACCACAGGTGAGTCGATATACCAGGGCAAAATATCGTATTCATGAGGTCCAAAACAGTAGAGTACGCACACCCCGCCCAGTTCCAGGTCCAGATACCAGGACCGTCCCGGCGGATTGAAATAGCTATAGCGCCGCCGAATCATATGCCCGACCTCTCCGATCGCACCCTCCTGAATCAACGCCCTGGCCTTCAAATTCACCGGATAGTGCCGCATCACCTGGCCCACCATCAGCACCACCCCGGCCTGTTCACAAGCGGCAATCATCCGATCGCATTCCGCCACCGACAGAGCCATTGGTTTTTCAACCAGCACGTGCTTCCCCGCTTCGGCAGCAGCGACCACCTGCTCGACGTGGGCCTTGTGAATCGAACAGACGTGTACGGCTTCCACATCGGGGTCGTTCAGCAAATCGTCCAGATTCGTGTATGCTCTGGCATCGTTTTCACCGGCAAGTGCCTCGGCCGGCTCTGCCACAATATCCATCACCGCCGCCAGCCGGATATTATCATTCTCCTGAATCCCACGGACATGTCCCCGAGCAATATTTCCAGCACCAATCATCCCCACAGAAAGAACGCTTTCCATCTTAACACTCCCTTAAATCCACGGCAAAACCCACCGAAACACCACATCCAGAACCGAAATCAGCACCGAATCCGACATAAATCAGTTGCCTTCTTTCACCTTTTTTCTTTTTTTCAACCCCACTCGATACGGTATTGACTTTCATTCCTCGAATCGGAGACGTCTCCTATGACACCCGTCAAATTCGGCATCGTGGGCATCGGTGGATATGGCCGTACCCACATCCGTGCTGTTGAAGAATTGGAACAAGAAGGCATCGCCCGCCTGGATGCCGCCGTAGTCATCGACCCCGAAAACCACCCCGAAAAACTGGCGGAATTCGCAAGTCGCGACGTCCGCGTCTACGATACGCTTGACGGCTTGCTCGAAGCCGGGGGCGTCGACTGGATCACCCTGCCCATTGGCATCCACTACCACGTGCCCCTGTCCATTGCCTGCCTGGAAGCCGGCTTCAACGTCATTTGCGAAAAACCCCTCACCTCCACCATCCAAAATGCCCACCAGCTCATCGACGTTAGAAACCGTACCGGCAAAACCGTGCTCGTCGGCTATCAATCCGTCTACTCCGCTGCCATTCAGACCATCAAATCCCACATCCTGGAAGGCAAACTGGGCAAGGTCAAAAGCATCCGCATCCACGGCGGCTGGCCCCGTCACAATTTCTACTACCATCGCAACCCCTGGGCAGGCAAGCTCAAGGTGGGCGACGAATGGGTCCTGGACAGCCCCATCAACAATGCCATGGCCCACGATGTCAACGGCGCATTCCACCTGTGCGGTCCCACCCAGCACGAGTCTGCGATGCCGGTTACCGTCCAGGCCGAACTCTACCGGGCCCGAAACATCGAGACCCTGGACACGGCCTGTCTGAGGGCCCGAACCCACAACGGTGTAGACATCGTCATCACACTTTCCCACGCCACAAAGGACAAATTTGATCCGGTCACCGTGCTCCACGCCGAAAAAGGCACAGTCACCTGGAGCCGAAAAAGTGCCACCATTTTCTATGCCAATGGGAAAGAAGAGCCCCTCGGTAGCGACAACAGCAACAAACGGGGGGCATTTGGAAACGCCATCGATATCACGCAAAACAACGCCCCGGCGATGTGCGCCCCCGAAGTTGCAATCGCACAAACCCTGTGCATCAACGGTGCCCACGAAAGCTGTCCTGACATCGTGCCCTTCCCGCCCGATCTCATCGAAACCGTCGAAGAAGACACAAGCGACGGTCTGGCGACATTTTACTATGTCCGAGGCCTGGATGAACTCATGCACCAATGTGCCAAAGAAGGACGCCTTTTTTCAGAACTCGATGCAAAATGGGCAGTACAAACCAGGCCGTTTGATCTTACAGGATACGATCGATTTTCTCTGAAATAGGCCCCCGGGCTCACAATCCCGGTGGAAGATGTGTCAGAAACCACGCCAGCATCCGCCTGGCACAATCCTGCCGATGGGCCGGAGCGCGAAACCCGTGGCCTTCTCCTGGATACACCACAAGCCCAACCGGAACATCCTGGTCTTCCAGTGCCCGGCAGGTCACCATCGATTCGGACAACGGACAGATTGGATCCTGATCGCCGTGCAACAACAACAGAGGCGTTCGGATCTTTCCCAGATGTGGAAACACATCGCTGTTCCGAGCCGCCTCGGTAATCGGCCAGCTCAAAGGACCCAGGTATTCGGTTTCGTAGGTAAAATCACCGGTCTCCAATGTCATCCGACGGTTATCAATAAACCCGAATAAAGACACCCCCGCCTGAAACCGGTCCGTCATCGCCAGGGCACGCAACGTCATATACCCACCATAGGACCCACCAAAGATGCCGACTCGATGCTCAAAGTCCAGGCCCGTCTCCATCAGATAATCCAGGCCGGTCAGAATATCGTCCAGATCTTCATGTCCCTGGCACCCAATATTGGCCTGGGCAAAGGCATCCCCAAAACCCAATGAACCCCGAAAAGCCGGACAAAAAATCCGGTACCCTGCTCGCAACAAATGTCGATGTCTGGAGGCCTCACTGCGAAAATTTCTCACCGGAGAGGCAGGCCCCCCGTGGGCAAGAACCAGCAGAGGTATTTCGGTACCAATTCCCTCGGCTTCATAAAGCACTCCTTCGATCGAAACCCCATCTGTGGCCTGCCAGGCAACCTCCCGGACGTGAAAATCTTCATACCCGGCAGACTGAGGCAGCGGCACCCTCCGGGACCCTGTCCAGATGGCCGGAAAGTCATCGATACTTTCGGTCTCAAATACCGCCTGGCCATTGGCCAGCCAGACCAGATTCGACGATGCATCCAGTTCCCCAAACGATCCTTCCGGTGTCCCGTCCAGGGCCAGCACCTCCGTTTTGAGTGTCAACCCCTCCACCGCCGAAATCCACACCGTATTTTCATCGGGGCCCCACCCGAAATCGCGAATACACCGATCGCCTCCCGTCAAATTCACCAGTTCACTCCCGTCCCAGGTCATCCACCATAAATCCATGTGAGTCGTAATGGGTCGTTCCAACTGGTGATTGGCCAGATACAACAAGGAGGCACCATCCGACGCGATGCGTACCCGGCCCACCTGACCGGCATCTACCGTCAACTGACGGACCTTCCCGGTTGTCCTATCAAATCCGAAAAATTCTCCACGCCCTGCCTCTTCGGGCACAATATTGACCGGCTCCATCCACACCATCCGTCTCCCCTCACGAGAAAGATGCAACCTGCTGCACCCTTCCGGCACCTGGGCCAAATCCTGCCATCCCCTGGTAGACGTATAGCAACACAGGGTTATCGACTTTCTCGGCACCGGATAAAACCAGGGAGCTTCCGCATCTGGCGTTTCATTGCGGTCTACCAGAGCGCAAACCATGAACCCGTCTTGCCCCCAAACCGCGTCCAGAGAAACCACGCCATCGGGCAGATCCAGCAGCTTCCCTTTTGACCCATCCAGTGCCACGCGCCAGATCGCTTCTTCCGCCCGCAAGAGTACCCCATAAAAATCACAGGGCCAGATTCCTCCAACCTCGTCAAATTTTCCCACCGCCCGAAGCACGCCTTCGTCCAGATCCAGCCTGAAAAGCCCGTCTTGCCCCGGCCCACTCAATACAACCAGCAAAGAAGCTTCGCCCACCCGGGTGATGCCTTCCACCCGGCGCAGATCCAGCCGGGGGTCTGTCAAACGATCCAGATGGGCAGGCAATTTGACTTCAGAAGCCAGTACATCCACAATCACAACTCCTTCACAATGGAACAGATCCGAGCATGGATCCAATCCGGACTGGATTCAGGCATGGCCGATATCTTCCAACACCTTCAAAACCCCTTCCATATCAAATCGCTGATTCAAGGCACCCAGGTATTCAGCAAGCCTCTGTTCTTCTGGACCCAAATCGCGAACTTCAGCCAGAGACTTTTTGGTTTCGGTGATACTGTGCATTTCGACGGCTTCCCTCAACCTGGCATACAGGGATTCGGGCAAGACCAAATCAGAAAAATTCGAATCGGGTACCTGGACTTCCCGATCGTGCTCCGGTGTCGCAACCGGGGAGTCTTGGACCTGGGACGAACCCGGCATGGCCGACAAAGAGATCACACTCCAAAGACACAATGTGCCCTGCTCATCGCGATCCAGCGACAACTGACCGCCCATCTGACCTACTTTTTGGCGGAGCGATTCCATATCCGGCCCCCCGTTTTCTCCAGCTCCTTCCGAAGTCACTTCCATTCGGTACCGATCTTCTACCTCTTTGCTCAGCTTGAACACCATATTTTCAGACCGAGTCAATTCCGCCATATGACTGCAAAATTCGACCATCAACTCGACCAACTCGCTCTCACTTCCTTTCACCCAGTGCTCGTCGGAAGCAAGATCGACCTCATAGGCCAGGTTTCTGGTAGAATAGATTGCCTGAAACATCCCGGCTGCATCTTCGACCAATTCCTTCAAATCGAATTCTGAATCCTGCTGGGCACCAGTGCCAGGAGTACCCATCCGAGCCGGGTCCAGCAATTCCTTAATCAGTCCGAGCAATCGCATACTTGCAGAATGGATCCTGCGCAAATCGGAGAGAAAATCTTCCTGCCCCTGTTTTTTGGCATCCCCAATGAGCATTTCTGTATAACCGATGATGGCATTGAGCGGACTCCGCAGTTCGTGGCGAATATGAGACAGGTTGCTCTCAAAATCCTTTTCGGGCGTACTCATCATAAAGATCCTTTTTGGATACACTCACGTCCCGCGCAGATTACCGATCACAGTCTGGATCGCTTCCATATCAAACTTCTGGGCAAGTTCCCGGAGTTCTGCCGCCAGATACCGGCCTTCTTGCCCCAGCGTATCCAGCACATCCAGTTCTTTGCGCAACTCGGTAATGCTAAACATTTTCACAGCAGAATCCAAACGATCAAATACCTCTGCAGGCAATTGAATACCATCCCAACTTGCCTTTTGACCGTCTCCTGGTTCATCTTCATATTCAAACCCCACCCCCAAAAATTCGGCCAAACATGCATAGATCTGTTCCACCCGGAGGGGCTTATCGATAAACCGGTCAAAGCCGGCGGCTTCGTATTCCCGCCGCTGATGCTCAAACACAGACGCCGTGACCGCCACAATTTTCATGGCCTCACGCCCGTGCTCTTCAAAAAGCAGTTGCATCGTTTCAACACCGCTAATGCCCTGCATTCGAATATCCATAAACACAATATCGGGCATCCGCAACCGCGCCTGTTCCAACGCCCGCTCTCCACTTTCAGCCGTATCCACCACCACCCCAACGCGGGTCAACATCTGTTCTAAAATATCCCGATTGGTTGCCACATCGTCTACAACCAACGCCCAAACAGCCTCCCCTTTCCTCAAACGCCGCACCCTGGACCAGCGCTCCGCATCTGCTTGTGACTCCTCTCCCGCCCCATCAAATGCTGCCTTTCCGGGCGGCAAGGGCAACACAAAGAAAAAACGGGCACCTTCCCCCGGCCTCGACTCCAAACTCAACTGCCCCCCCATCATTTCGACATGCCGATGTGCAATGGCAAGCCCCAACCCCGTCCCTCCCTTGCGAACCCCTTCCACATCCTGTTGAAACGGCTCAAAGATTGTGGTCTGTTGCTCGGTCGCGATCCCAGGACCCGTGTCTAAAACTTCGAAATAATATTGATCGTCTCCCCGGTCTTCCACCTGCAACACGACCTCACCCACATCGGTGAACTTCACCGCATTTCCGAGCAAGTTGATTAAAACCTGGCGGACCTTATTTTCATCGCCATGAACCAACCCCAGGGGTAAATCTCCTTCCAGATGCCAGCGCAACTCTTTCTGTTGGCACCGCACCGTAAACATCGCCCCCATCCCTTCCACCAGCGTCTTCAGGTTGAAATCCGATAGACTCAATTCTTCCCGTCCGGCCTCAATTTTAGAGAGGTCCAGAATATCGTTAATCAACGCCAGAAGGTGCTCGCCGCTTCGCCCAATGGTCTCAACCGATTTCCGATGTGCTTCGGCCAAATCGGGTTCATTTTCCAAAATCTGGGTATACCCCAAAATCGCATTCATCGGAGTTCGAATCTCGTGGCTCATATTGGCCAAAAAATCGCTCTTGGCCCGACTGGCCTCCTCGGCCGCTTCTTTTGCCTGCATCAGTTGGGCGTTCTGGGCCTGGAGCTGTGCACGCGCCTTGCGTTCCTGATCCAGCATCTGTCGACGCAAGCTGGCAGCCTCCCGACGCTGTTTGAAATAGCGCACACTCAAAACACCTGTCCCTCCACCAAACACCAGAACAGAAAGAACCACAAGCCCGGCCTGCCAGACATTTTGATACCAGGGCGGCAATACGGTCAAATCCACACGAACCGGTTTCGTATAATTCAAGTCCCGGTCCACAGCCTCCACTTCAAACGTATAGTGACCGGGCGGCAAATCCTGGTATTCAACCCGACCTTTGCGCGTTTGTAACCAATCCAAATCAAATCCGTCCAGCCGGTACCGATACACCAGCGACTCCGTCCGATTGGAGAATCGATCCCCAAAAAACTCGAATGCCAGATAACGCTGAGAAGCCGGCAGGCTGAGCGCCTCAACAGAACCGTATTCTCGATCGGCAACCACATTGGTCAGGTGAACAGAAAAAGGGGCATTGGAGATCCGATAACGAACCACCCCTCCCGATGTGGCAAACCAGATATTGCCCGCACGATCCTGAAGCATATCGTTCACATCGTGGCTACCCAGCCCATCACGCCGATAGAGTCCCTGAAAAACCTGACCGTCATAATGCGTCACACCACTTGCAGTCCCAAACCACAGATGCCCCCTTCGATCCACCAGTATTGCTTTCACTTCGTTGTCGGCCAGCCCATCTTCAAACCCCAGAGTCCTGGAGAACGTACCATTATATTTGCTAACCCCACTCCCACCCCCTTCGCCCTGATTTCTGAGCCTCCCCAAAGAGGTGATGCTAAACCACAGATTGCTCTGATGGTCCTCCACCATGGATAACACGCGACCGGCTGGCAAACCATCTTCCGGTGTAAAATTTGTAAAGAACTCCCCATCAAAGCGACTCAGACCATCCCGGCCCGATCCAAACCAGATATTGCCCGCACGATCTTCCATCATCGATAGGATCTCTTCAGCGGCAAGCCCATCCTCCCAGCCATACACCTGAAACTGCTCGCCGTCGTAGCGGGTCACCCCCCCGAACAATGTGCCAAACCACAAATGTCCAGCACGGTCCTCCAAAATCGTAATCACATTGTCGTGTGCAAGTCCATCTGCTGTGGTGAAGGTGACAAATTCTCGGCCGTCATACCGGCTGACGCCGAATCCTTCAGGACTCGGCGCCCGTCCCAGGCCAAACCACAGATTGCCCTGGCGGTCTGCAAGCACATCCTGCACATCGTTGGAGGCCAGCCCATCTTCCGTTGTAAAAGAGCTAAACGTTTTGCCGTCAAAACGGCTCACGCCATTGGAGGTTGCAAACCACAAATTGCCCTGTAGATCTTCACAAAGGGACTGCACATTGTTGTGGGCCAACCCGTCTTTCACCGTAAACGTTGTAAAACGCTCCCCATCATACCGACTCACACCACCCCGCCAGGTGCCAAACCACAGGTGCCCTTCGCGGTCTTCAAATGCCGACGTCACCTCATTGCCTGCCAGCCCGTCTTCCACCGTAAACGTCGTAAAACCCTCGCCATCATACCGGCTGATCCCATTGGCTGGAATCCCGGGGGCAATGCCCGTCCCAAACCAGAGCGTGCCCTGTCGGTCGGCCAGAACCATGGTGAGCGGCATCGATGCCAGCCCATCTTCTGGGGTAAAAGTCGTAAACCCCTGCCCGTCATAGCGACTGGCGCCCCTGTGGGTTGCAAACCATACATTCCCCTGTGCATCAGCCTGGATGGAAAACACATGGGGGTGGGCAAGCCCATCTTGGGGGGTAAATGTTGTAAACGTCTGACCGTCATAGCGACTCACGCCGGAACCAACACCGAGACCGGACAACAACCGGTCGCCGCGCAATGTGCCGCTTCCAAACCAGAGATGACCCTCGTGATCTTCTGCCAGGGCAATAATCTGATTGGAAACCAACCCATCTTCCGTATCAAATGTTGTGAAATATTTCCCGTCATACCGACTCACGCCATTTTGGGTGCCAAACCAGAGATGCCCACGCCGATCCTCCACAATGGCCCGCACCCAATTTCCCGCCAGACCGTCTTTTGAGGTAAAGGTGGTAAATCGCTCGCCGTCATAACAACTCAATCCATCTTCTGTGCCAACCCAAATGTGGCCGCGCCGATCCGAATAGACCCCCAGCACCCGATTGTCGGCCAGCCCATCTTCCGTCGTGTAGTTTGTAAACCGCTTGCCATCATACCGGCTCAGACCCCGGTCGGTGCCAAACCACAGGTGGCCACGCAGATCCTGGGTGATCCCGGAAACGACTGAACCGGGCAAGCCATCGGGGATGCCAAAGGTCTGCCACAATCCCTGACGGATGCCAGCCCCGGCCTCGACAAATTTCCCGGGGCTGGCCGGACCGGACCTCCCGCTGGGCGGATCCACCAGCAGGCGAATATCCTGTACACCCGAAACGTCTACCACAACCGACCGATCCGTTCCACCTGCTTGAAGGGTATAGTGGCCAATCGGCAACGCAACCAAAAAAGCGCCGTCTCGATCCGAACGAACCCGTGTCCAAACACCCGCCGCAGATCGAATCTGCACCATCCCCCATTTGATACCCGTTTTGCCGTCTTCTTGCAAAACCCATCCCTGGATCACGCCCTGCTCGGACCCTCCCAGAATCACATCCCCCCGTCTTTCTGCCAACCGATCTTTTCGAATGCCTTTTCCCCAGGCCACCCACGAATAGGAATCGTCTGCATCCATATCGTTCACCACAACATCCAGCCCCAAAACCGTTCCAGGCTCCAGCTTGAGCGAATCGCCCTGGATGCCACCCAAATCAACCCGCCACTCATAAACCAGGCTTCCCTCAATATTTGCAAAAGCCGCCTGGACATACGCTAAAAGATCCGAATCCTCGGACCGAAGCACGTCAACAACACTGCCCCACATCACATAGTGCACCCGTGGAAAATCGCGCTCGAGGGGAGCGATATCGATAAAAATTTCACACCCATCCTGATAAGGGCCGCCCCCGAATTCGTCAATAAAAACCGACTCATCCCGCACCTCGACAGCCACATAAAGTGCGCTTTCATCCAGATTGTAGCCAATGCGAAAGTGGGCATTCAAATCCGCCTGGTCTCGAGGTCGATCTCCGAACTCCGGCAAGCGGACAGGATAGCGGGTCATCCCTTCCGGCCAGTCTGTTAGATCGCCATCGACAACCAGTTCAGACACGGGAGTTGCAAGCGCTACACTGCCGTTGTGTGCTTGAACAGATCCGTTTGGCAACAGGCTCCAGAACAGACACATCATGAGCTTATACATATGCTTACACATAGAAGGATGCAGTAAAAAAAATAAAAAACAGCGGGGAAACCGCTGCCGTGTTTTTGGTCGCAAAGAAGACATGAAATCTGTCTCCAGAGAACTCAAAAATCAGATGATCAGGTCGACACATGCCAGGTGCGCCAGGAAATCCCGTCGGCGGACTGGAAAAAGGTAGTCTGCCCCATATCCTGTGCAATTTGTAGGGCATCGTTGTCAATGCAAATCTGGGTGTCGGCATAAATGGTCCCGCTGACCTTAATTTCGGCCTTCCGGAGAATCTGGTCCCGCTGAACCTCCAATATTTTCTTTTGTTTCCTATTCTCATCCCGATACCCGACCAGGTCTTGCAGATTTTTCAACAATCTCGTAATGGACTTCTTCCGCCCGGGTGGCGTCCTTCGAATCAGGACCTCAATCACAGACCTGTCCAGATTTTGAATATTCAGCGAACGGAACATACGAAGGATATTTGAATTACAAAAATCGAGCCGCCCGTCCACCTTTTTCATTCTCACCTCCACATCCAGATCCTGCCCAATCCCCACCTGAGTCTGGTGGGACGACGGCGAGCCGATCACCTCGGCCTGCAGGCCCGTAGTAGCAATCACAGAGCCCCCGATAATACTGCCGCTTCGAGGACCGTTACCCGACTCCACAACAAGCTCCTCGCCACACCGTATATGGCCTTTGAAAATGTGATCACCAATATAAATACTGCGTCGGGCCATCACGGCACTTTCCTGAACAAACTTGGTCTGCACATTGCCCAAAGCCATCACCTTCGTATCCGATCCCAAAATGCCTTGGGCAACAACCACATCGTCTTTGCTGGCCACCACGGCCCCTTTTTCCACCACCCCGCCAATGGTCACACTGCCCTTGGCATTGACCCTGAGTCCTGCCTTGACCGAACCGGCGATCTCCACATCCTGGTCTGTGTCGATATTGCCAACGGCAGCATCCACGTCGCCCCCAATCCGGAGCACCGTCCGCACATCAACGGTCTGACCGTCATAGATCCCATTGCCGTCGATCTTGGCAAAATAAAACTTGGGATGCCCATCTTCGTCGTATTCCACCGTGACATTTTCGCCTGCCTGGAAGGTACGCATTCCCCCGTCCTGAGCGGGCAATTCCTCGCCCCGAAGGGAGATCCCCGGAATTCCCATCTGGGGCGGTTTAGATTCGGCAATCATCTGTCCCTTTTCAACGCCGATGGCCGACCGCCTTGTATCCAGATCCGGAGTGCCGTCCGGCAAGGTAAGACCGATGTGTACATCCTGATCAAACGAACATTCCAGATGGGCATCGTCGCCGGGCGTAGGCGGTGTTCCCTGAGCAATGGCAAACTTACCCTTCCCATTCGGATGATCCCGGATATATTTCTCCAGGGCTTCCTCCGTCTCTTCCGTCACCTTCTGCCTGAGCTGTTCCAGGGACAGAAGCTGCTCCAACCACTCCACTTTTGGAAAACGCGCTGGGCTCACCTGGGAGAAATGAATAAAATAAGCCTCAAATTCATCTTCTGAAATCGCAATGGGCGGCACCACAGAGATCACACCTTTTTCCACCCGCACATATCCAAAGATCCTGGAGGTAAAACGATTTTCCACCACAGTCACATGCGCGCCAGCTTCCAGCGTCACATGCCTGGGGTTGGATAAAAGTGACGTGGTCCGACCATAAATATCCCGACCCAGTTCGCCCCACACCGCCCCTGTCAACACCGCAATTTCTTCGTCTGGACAAACCGCTCGAACCCGGAGATTTTGTCCGAGAATCGAGTCTGGCTTTCGATGTTGAAACGCCTCCCCCAACCCTCGATAGGGCAACTGGATGCCTTCTTCCACCTCATCGAGAAAAGTAAAATGAATCTGGCCATCCTGCGGGAGAACCGGGGGCGTCTCTTCTGCAATCACGACCGATTTTTTGGTGGCAAACTTCTCATGGGGCGAACGGGCAGCCTGTTTGGCCACCTGGTTGACCACATCGTCTTTGACTCCGGCCAGAATTCGATACTTTTTGGCCAGTACCTCAAAGATATCGTCCGCTCCCAGAGAGGCATCTCCCCCAAAGGAAACCTCCTTCAAGAAAGCCCGTCGGCCATCGTGGGAAATCTCGATATTGATCCACCCCTTTTGTCCAAGGGGCATCCGTTTGGCAAGATTTGCAGGACTATGATGATCTGCCATAATGTTAAGTATCAAGGGAAAAGGCCCGAATCTACCCCTTCGATCCACCGGCCAAATCGTCCAGCTGGTCCACTTCGGTAATTACTTCATCCAGTTTAAACACATCCTCCAGTTGGTCCTTCCATCGCCCCGCGTCCATTTGCACCTGGGCATCGCTGATGGCAACAGCCGCTTGCAAAGAAAAGCTCTCCACCGTCTCCAGGGTCTGACTCCCAACCGGGAGTGCGGCAGTCCCATTGTCCACTTCGATGAGTCCGAGGAAATCGTCTCCCCGAAGAATCGGCACCAGCACACCCACTTGTCCATCCACCTGAACCGGTTCTCTGCGTTCCTGAACGGTGGCAAAAGCTTCCTGTAATGCAGACAGGTCGAGTTGATCCAGTTGCTCGGGCGTGGCGATCCCCCCGGCATCGGAAATCCCAATCCCTGCTTTGGCCTTAAAAACGTCTTCCTCCTTCAGGTGGACCACCGCCCGAACGACCCCCGTCACCTCCAAAATCACCTCCAGAATCAACGCCAGCGTTTCGTCCAGGGTGTGGTAGGTCAACAAGTGTTGCGCGATCCGATCCTTGCCCTCCAGTTCTTTCACCTTTTGCTGAAGTTGCTCTGTGCGCTCTTCCACCATCTGCTCCAGCCGGATATTCATAAGACCCAGTTCCTCTGCCAGCTTGGCGCGTTCCAGATGGGTTCGAAGACTAATCAGTACTTCCTCTTTTTGGAACGGGTTGGTAATATAATCCACACCCCCTGCTCGAAATCACTCCAGCAGACCTTCCAATTCGTTCCACG
>JAPUJS010000372.1 GCA_027296045.1 bacterium
TTACTCTGCATCTTCTTCCCTTCCCACCGACAGAATAAAAATTTCCCGCAGCGACGGAGCGGCCACCTCAAACCGTTGAATCTGAGCCCCGTCCAGCGCACGGCGTAACAACACTTGCGGATCGGCGCCCTCCTGCAGTTCCACCTCCACATACTGACCGTAATTATCCGCCCGCTTCACCAGTGTCTCATCCTTCAAAAACCCATCGTCGCCGTGAAAAGACATCACTACTCGATTCCTCCCGTGCCGGGCTTTCACCTCTGCCACTCCCCCTTCCAACACCTTTTGCCCCTTGTGGATCAAACAGATCTTTTCACACAGCCGTTCCGCCTCTTCCATCTGATGGGTCGAAAAAATAAGCGTCTTCCCCGCCTCTTTCAGTTCCAACATCACATCTTTTATTAACGCCGTATTGATCGGATCCAACCCGTTAAACGGCTCGTCCAGAATCAGCAAATCCGGGTTGTGAAGCACCGTACCAATAAACTGAATCTTTTGCTGCATCCCCTTCGAAAGCTGTTCCACCGGTCGGTCGGCCCATTCCGACATCTCGAACCGATCCAGCCAGAATCTCCCTTTATCCCGCGCTTCCGACCGGGACATCGACTTGATCTCTCCCAAAAATGTCAGCACATCCAGCACCCGCATCTTGGTATAAAGCCCCCGTTCCTCCGGCAAATACCCGACCCGATCGGGCGGGGGTGGCCCCCCGTTTTCACCATAGCGAATCGACCCAGAATCCGGCTCGAAAATCCCCAGAATCATCCGAATCGTAGTCGTCTTCCCTGCCCCATTCGGTCCCAGCATCCCATAGATCTGTCCCTCCGGTACCGACAGCGAAATCCCATCCACCGCCCGCACCGTGTCAAACGTCTTTGAAATGGACTCAACCGTTAATGCACCCATCAAACACTCCTGGGTGAAAAGAAAATTCAGAACCCGGAACGAACATGATTCACCTCCGCCGCTCCCAAGATAGGCCCAAACCAGAGGGATCGCAACGATCTTTTCCCTTGTCTCGCCCCTTCCGATATACTTACATTTCAGGAGCTAAGCGGATAACCATTTTGGAAATGTGGCAGAAAGAAAAACAGATTCGCCACACATGAAGGAGGACCGATGGAACGTCGGGACTGGACGTGGATTGTGCTCTTTCTCATTCTGGGTGCAGCAGGGTTGAGCACCTTTGTTCGCTACTACAACGACGCGTTTCCGGTGGCCTCACTCGATTTCAAACTGAGCCGGGAAGAAGCCTATCAAAAAGCGGAAACCTACCTCCATGCCCTGGGCTACAATACCGACGCATTTGAAAGTGCTCAGATTTTCGGCCACTCGGGCACCGCCCAGATCTTTTTGGAACGCACCCTCGGCCTTGCAGAAACCAACCGCCTGGCCCGGGACTGGGTCTCCATCTGGAGCTGGCGCATCCGCTGGTTCAAACCCCTCGAAAAAGAAGAACTCCGAATTCACCTCGACCCCGGCGGACGAATCGTCCATTTCCAGCATCGCATTCTGGAATCCGACCCCGGTGCCAACCTCACCCAGGAAGAGGCCCGTCCCATTGCCGACACCTTCCTGCAAACCACCCAGGGCTTCGATTTATCCAATTACGAACGCATTGAAAAATCCAGCGTCGAACGCGAAGCCCGCATCGACCACACCTTCACCTACCGCAAAAACGGCTTCACCGTTGGTGACGACGGTCACTATCGCCTGGCTGTTACCGTCCAGGGAAATGCTGTCGGCGGCTTTGTCGAATACCTGAAAGTCCCCGAAACCTGGATCCGCAACTACCAGGAAATCCGCTCCCGAGCCAATCTCCTGGCCCAGATCTTCGGCGTCTTCTGGATAGCCCTGGCGGTTGCCATGCTCGTCGTCATTGTCCAAAAATACCGTCAGGGAACCCTCAGCTGGCGGGGCGCCACCCTCATCGGCATCCTGGTGGCCGTGGCGACTCTCATCGGATCCATCAATTCTCTACCCCTGACCCGATTCGGGTACAATACCACACAATCCTATGCCTCCTTCATGCTCACCTTTCTGTTCACCGGCATCCTCGGCTCAACCGTCGGAGGGGCTATCATCTGTCTCACCGGCGCTTCCGGCGGCGTCCTGGCTCGGGAAGTCCTGTATCAAAATCGCCGAAACCCCCTGGCCAGACTCTCGCTCAAACACATGTTTTCCGGTGGGTTCGCACGGTCCACCCTGGTCGGATACGGGCTCGCCTTCACCCACCTGGGCTATGTCACCCTCTTTTACATCCTGGGAAACGAATATCTGGGCGTATGGTCGCCTGCCCGCATGGTCGAATACAACAACACCTTCAGCACCTTCCTGCCCTGGATCTATCCCCTGATCACCGGCCTGGTTGCCTCGACCAACGAAGAATTCTTCTTCCGCCTCCTGGCCATCCCCCTGCTCATCCGCCTGATCAAAAAACCCTATCTGGCCGTCTTGCTCCAGGCCATCGTCTGGGCCTTTCTCCACGCCAACTATCCCCAGGAACCCATCTACATTCGCGGTCTGGAACTCACGGTTGTGGGCATCATCTTCGGGGTTGTCTTTCTGCGCTTCGGCATCTGGGCAACCGTCATCTCGCACTATGTCTACAACGCCTTCCTGGGCGTCTATCCGATGGTCCAGTCCTCCAGCCTCTATTTTCAGATCTCCGGCATTCTGGTCGTCGGCATCCTGTTCATCCCTGCCGTTCCCGCCCTGTTCAGTCTGATCACCGGCAAAACCCGGGAAATCGAAGACGAGGAAGAAGAGCCGCCACCCGAACTCGCACCACCCCCGGTGCCCGAGCCCCAGGAAACCATCGTCCGCAAAGAACCGGAAGCCTATCTCCTGAACAAAAAAGAGCTGACTCTCGCCGGAATCATCGCCCTGGTGGGCCTCGTCCTGACCCTGGCCTTTCAAATCGACCGCTATGGCAAGCGAACCCTAAAACTGACCCTGACCCGCACGGAAGCTGTCGCGCATGCCGAAGCCTTCCGTCAGACACTCGGACTGGACCTGGAGGGCTACCGCCGCACCGCCTGGTTTGCCAATTTTCTGGGCAGCGATGCCTACACCCACCTGGTCCGCAAGGCAGGCGTTGCCCGGGCAGACACCCTCACTACCCAGGAAACCAACCCCTGGCAGTGGTACGTCCGCTGGTTCAAACCCCTCGAAAAAGAAGAACTCCAGATCGCCGTCAACCACCGGGGCGAAATCTCCAAACTCGACCACCGGCTCCCCGAAGGTAAGGAAGGCGCCAACCTAAAGATCGATGACGCCCGCCCCATTGCCGAAGCTTTCCTGGCCGAACACTTTTCCCTCACCGTCACCGACACCACACAATACAAGCTCCTGGAGGCGCGGTCTCGCAAACGCGAAGCCCGCACCGACCACAGCTTTGTCTGGGAGCGCATCGACAAAAAGGTCGCCGACGGCGAATTCCGCCTTGAAGCCACCGTCCACGGCGACCGGGTCGGCTACACCCGCAAACGCTACAAAGCCCCCGAAGCCTTCCTGAGAGAACTCCGGGAAAGCCACGTCAAAGACACCATCCC
>JAPUJS010000373.1 GCA_027296045.1 bacterium
CACCCTCGCAACCCATTATTCAAAGCAGCAGTCTCAGAACCGGCGGTCGACACCCCGTTTTGCTGAGAAATCGATTCGGGTTCCGGAACCTCGGGTACAAATCTGCTCTGCCCATCAAACCGGCCGTTCCAACGCTTCCCAAACCGCTCCAGATTGGGCCGTACGTGGTCAAAGCGCCCTTCTGATTTCCCTTCGTGGTGATCCAACACAGCCTCTGCACAATAGCGCACCCGGAAACCCAGATCCCGTGCTCGAAGACACAAATCCACATCCTCCACGCCGTTCACATATCCTTCATCAAATCCGCCCAACCGTTCGAACAAATCCCGCCGGATCATCAAACAGGCGCCCGTCACCATATCCAGGTCTCGCCCCTGTTTCACGGCTGGATCGTCCGCATCCTGATGGCGATGCACGTGGTCCGGCACGCCGTTGACAATCTCAATTCCGGCATGTTGAATCTTGCCCGTATCCGGATACAACAACCTGGCACCCACAATCCCGATGAGCGCATCGCTGTCTGCTTCGGCCACCAATGCATCCAGCCAGCCGCGGTGGGGAATGGTATCGTTATTTAAAAACAGCAAATATTCACCCCGGGCCTCCTTCGCGCCCAGATTGTTGCCCTTCGCAAATCCCAGGTTTTGCCCATTTCGAATCACCCGTGCTTGATCTTCCATCCCGTCCAGCAAATCACCCGTCCCATCCGTCGATCC
Organism: bacterium; assembly: GCA_027296045.1. Classification (GTDB taxonomy): domain Bacteria; phylum Latescibacterota; class UBA2968; order UBA2968; family UBA2968; genus JAPUJS01. The sequence goes on from JAPUJS010000373.1 coordinate 717, forward strand.
ATTGTCCACCAGAACCAGCTCGTAGGGCACTTTTCCGCGCACCTTTTCAAGCCCTTCCAGACACGCCGCTGTGTATTCCACTTGATTGTAAAGCGGCATCACAATACTCACCCGGGGAGGAATATCCGACCGACGCTTTCCGCTCACAACCCGCTTGGTGCAAACCGCGATAAACATATCGTCTTCATCCGTCACTCGCCCCGAAACCGTGCACTGTCCCGGCACTTCGGTCTGATGGCACCACACCGTCTGCCCCAACACCGCCACATCGTCGAACACAGGTGTTAGCACGTTTCGGAATGCATCCAGCGTCATCTCTGTCTTGTGGAACGGGTTGTCCCACTGCTGTGCCACGAGGTGGTTCGGCGTCGAAATCAAAGCCACCCCACCGGGCTTCAACGCACGCTGTAAGCAATCCAGATACACCGGAATCTCAGCCTCGGAAAGGTGCTCAATTACCTCAAAAGACGTCACCAGATCATAAGCGCCTTCTTCCGGTTCAAAAGCCAGCAAATCAGCCACTTGCCAGTTCACCTTCTCATCGGCATACGTGCGCCCGGCAAACCCGATCGCCTCCTCACACACATCCACGGCATCGACATGTTCGGCCACCCGGGCCAACCGCTTGGCGCCATAGCCCGTCCCGCATCCTGCATCCAGCACCCGGGCCCCTTCGGCAAACCGTTCGGCCAGCAAATACCGTTTCATATGCGGAATGTACAGCGAATAATCCGTCAACCCGGGAATCACCCGCTCGCCCGTCTGCTCCAGGCCCAGATCGCCCCGTTCGTTAAACCGGGCAACCACAAAAGTGCCATCTTGATAGGCCGGATCGTTCAACTTCTGTCCCAGCGCCTCTCCAATGGCCTGCCCCAGTGTTTCACGCACCGATTCGGATTGGTCCTTCAGATAATCCGGAAACACCAGATAGGGACTCCCCTTCACATCAAACATCCGCATCCCCTGCAACACCATCTGGTCTTTGCCCTTTTTCACCGCCACATTCACCGTATAATCCGCCCCATCCATCGGCAAATGCTCGAAACTCACCAGCCCGATCTCCCAGTCTCCCTTCCCAAAAAACGCTTCACAATCCTCGGCGGTATACGGCGATAGAGACGACAGATCCACCGGGAACTGGCCCTCAAAATGCCGCATCTCCAGGGATCGCTCCACCCCCGGCACCTCCCCCACACCCGGCCGCACAGCCTCGACCCACAAACACCGCAGTCCGTGTGACCACACCCACGACACCCGAATCTTCCCGAATCCTGCCTCTTCTAACAATTGCTCTACCCGCCCCACCGTAAATCCGCTCTTGTGATATTCTCCATCGTGGGTCTGCAACCCATAAATCGTATCCACCGCCCACCCCCAGCGATGTTCTTCTGGCACCTTGAGCCACTGATCCATCGCCCATTCCAGATCCGGCAAATTCAGACCCAACACGCCGCCCGGTTTCAACACCCGGTTCCATTCGGCAAGGGCATGGGGCACTTCGTATTTCCCCAGGTGTTCCAGCATATGCGAGGAAAAAATCTCGTCTACCGTGCCGTCTGCAAACACCAGCTTGAAAATATCCATCTTCAAATCGGCCGAAGGTACATACGCATCCACATTGATATATCTGTCCCGCCGATCTTCCCCACAACCCAGATTCAGTTTCACCGGGCCTTGCCATGCCGTCAGGAAAGACTGCACTTTCTCCGGGCTATCAAAATGAGTCTGGTCAACCGACACCGGAGGTGCTGCTTCCACCTGTGCCTGGGGACCCACTTCCTCCTGTGTCGTCCGATCTTTCTCCCGCCATTCCTTTGCCAGCGCCGGACCCGTTTTGGGCAATTTTGCAAGCACCTCTTCTACCGACTCACCCGTATATTCTGCCAGTTCGGCCACGGCCGATTCTTTGGTGTCAGCCCCTCGGGTCACAGAGACGGAAGCCGGGGCTTCCTTGCCCCAGTTTTGCCTCCCTGCCAGACCCGCTTCCGTAGGTTCAGCAACACACCTTGCAATACCCTCTTTGCCCAGGACCTGTGCAATCATCTCGTCCGCCCGGTGGTCATACGTATGGGCCGCAAGCACCGCTTGCCGTCCGGCCTCTGCAATCGCTTCCCGCTCGGCCTCGTGATCCAGATAGTGCCGGGCCAAGGCCTCCAGATTTTCTTCGTCGTACACCACCAGATGCTCGCGGTCTTTCAGCAAATCTTCCAAACGGGCTTCCGGAGGCAGCCGATCGGTCAGCACCAGACTCCCGGCACACATGGCCTCAAACACGCGCATGTTCAAATCGCCGTTCAAACTCCGATTAAACACGATCCGACTGCGGCTGTTGAAAAGCGTCATCTCTTCCAAAATCTTGCTTTCAACGTGCACATCCAATCCCGCGTCCTTCAGCCGTTGCAACAACCGTACCCGGTGCGGATGCCACTGTCGGTGCGTCTGCCCCACAAACCCGATATCATACGCCTTGTCCGACGGAATTTTTCCGTGCACGGTTGCCGAACAGGCCGGCGGCAGCCAGCCCACGTGGGCACACCCGAAGGCCTGAAAATCTGCAATATGCTGATAATGCACCAGGAAAACGTGGCCGAACATCTTGGCATACTCCTTGCGCCAATCCATCTGCCCGGTATGCGTATCTACCGTAATACTCACCGACGGACAATCCAGTTTCTCCAATCCCATCGGTAAAAACGCTGTTGCACTATCGATCCAGACAAACAAATCGGGCTTCCAGCCAGCGGGCAACTGCGACAAAACGGTCCGGACGTCCACCCGCCCCCTCGGCATGGGTATATCACAGGGCTCGGCCAGCCGAGAGATCAGCCCCATCTTTTCCACCTCACCCGCATCGGCCCGCTTGAGCGCATGCTGGGTCTCGGCCTTGCGCCACTCCCTAAGCTCGGCATCGTCGATCACAGGCCCACACGTGAGCACATCGTGTGCCTTCCGAAGAGAATCCACATAGTATCGCCCCATCGAAATAGGGTTGGACACATGGCTGAACAAAATCTTGAGTCGTCGGCCACCGGGCTGCTCGCTTTTGGCATTTACCCGAACCAGAGGTGCGGACATCAACTCCCGTGCTTCGGATGGAAGAACCGCCGCCTTCGGCATCGAACAGACCGCCACAAACACCTCATCGCCATCGCTCGCTCCATCGCGAAAATCAAACGCCTCGTAATACGGTTTGCCCTGTTCCGCCCGCTTCTGACCATAGACAACCACATCCCCAAAATGGGGACTTAGCAAGTCCCGAAAATCATCCAATTCCAACATCCCGACGTGATAGGGATTGGCATTTTGCGGCAAATCGTAAATCTTCTTATTTGGCGTACTCACCACAAAGATCCCATCCGGTCGCAGCAACCGTCGCACCTCATGGAGCAAGGCCTCGTGTTCTACAATATGCTCAATCGCCTCAAAACACACCGCCACGTCAAATTGGTCATCCTGCAAGCCCACGGACCGGACATCGCTTGCAAGACGCCTCACATTCTCTTTGCCAAACATCTTTTGTGCAAACTGCTGCGCCTCGGCACACAAATCCAACCCCACAACGCATTTGGCATCTCGCCCCAGCATCCGCGTTCCATACCCGGTCCCGGCACCCAAATCCACAACCTGTTTACCCGCACAGAACTGCCGTGCAAACACATATCGCTTGGCATGGTGCAAATAAATCTCAGACCGGGCATCTCCGGGCGTCACCCGGTCTTCGCCCACCCGAAAGACAAACTCGCCCGGTTCTCTCAAATTGATATACACCGACTGAGCCTGCTGGCCCTGTTTTTCCATCTCCGTTAACGACGTCCCAATCGCATGGTTCAAAATCTGCTGGACCGCTATAGGCACAACCTTGAGATAGGCCGGCCACACAATCCGGGGCACGCCGCCGGGATACACCTCCAACCCCTGCCAGACCATGGGCTGTCCCGTATCCAGATTGCCCAGAAACAGATCGCACAAATAGCCCGTCCCCACCCGGTCCAGCTTCAACCGGGGCACCACAATCCGATCCAGATCGTCCACATCCAGAAAGGCCGCCACATCTTCTCCCGTAAACGGATAAAGATCTGTTGGCTGAATGGACAAATCCACCGAAACGGGCACCTCTTGCGCCGGCATGGCTCGCTTTCTGTGTTGTTCCAGGCAGGCCTCAAAAATGCGATTCCAATTGTCCACAAAAGCCGCCACCGAAAATTCCTGTGCCACCGTCTCTCGGGCGGCCATTCCCAGGCGCTTTGCCAGTTCCGCATCTTCCAACAAATCCTGCACCCGGGTTTTTAGCGTCCCTGTATCTCCAGAAACAAATCCATTTTCGCCATCTCGAATCGGAGACGTGGCATTTTTCCAACTTACCACCGGCATCCCGGTCGCCATCGCCTCCAGCATCCCCAGATTGTAGCCATCTTCAAATTCTTCCACCGTCGTATTCACATAGACCCGGCACGACCGAAACGCCGCTTTCAGATCATCCCAATTTTTCGCCTTCTTCGCCTCCGGCAATTGCGGATTCTCTCCCACCAGCCGGTGCGGCACCCCGTCCAAAATCTCTTTCATATACCGATAGCCCAGCATATGATCCCGTTCCACAAACAAATTGCCCACCGACAGCGCAACTGCTTTTCCCCCAGTATAGCCGCCATAGGCATCCAGGTCAATGCCCGGACGCACCACAAACCCCTCCAAATCCCAGCTTTTGAGCTTCATGGGAGAAATGGCGGCAAACACGCCATTCCGGCCCTTCAGAAACGTCGCAATTTCATTTCGAAGCTTGGCCATTCCGGCCGGATCATTCAACCCATCGTTTTGCAATGCATTGTGTGTCAAATACACGGTTGGCACATCAAAAGGCGCCACAAATGACAGATCCTGCAACGTATGGCACACCGCCACATCGATCTCCCCGTCCTTCAAATAGACAACCGCTTCCTGGGGCTGTTTAATCAGCGTCAAATTGTCGGGCAAGGGGCGCTTTTCTACATCCCACCCCCGGGTGCCGTCGGCCCGCTGCATCCAATCGCCCACGAAAATTTCATGGCCGGTTTGGGCAAACATGTGAAGATAGGGGTCGTGCCAGTTGAATGTCAGAATCCGCAGCATCTGCATGGACAGCTCCTGTTTAGAAAAATATCAAGTTTATATAAATCAATACTTTATATAAATATAAGTCGCAAAATAGTCCAATAGCTGGAAATCAGGAGATCCATCTTGGGAAAGAAAAAAGGAAATTGGGGGTAGGTTTTGGAAACTACGGTGAGAGAATGGGATGGTCCAGGCATTCATTGGAGAGTTGAACGCCTATCCATCCTATCGGCAGGAAAAAAAATCTCTAAAGGAATTATCGGAAAGAGTGGAGAAGAAGGCCGTTAAGATTCAAGACTCAATCGCCAGTACCCTTCTGTTTCCAGGCTTGCTGAAGCACCTTCAGATCGGTATGGGCTGTTTCTGCCGCCAAACGGTTCTCTGCCTCGATCCGTTCGTAGACTTCACCCCGGTGAACCGGCACCTCGGGAGGTGCTTCGATCCCCAGACGGACCTGCTTTCCTTGCATTTCGAGTACCGTGACCCGCACATTGTTGCCGATCACGATGCTTTCGCCTAACTTCCGTGTTAATACGAGCACCGTATGGACTCCTCTGTTACCCTACACCTGTAAGGCTCCCAGGATCTTGTGTTTGGTGGCATACCGATCGTCGAACAATGCCAGCTGCCTGGCCTTGCGGCTGACCGAGTTGATCACAATTGGACCGCTCAAATTGGCAGTCACCTGGGTCGGATCGTCGGCCAGTGTTATAATAGAAAAAATCAACAGGTCGTCTGCGTTTTGGACCTCCAGCGTGGTTAAATCGTCTCGCGAAATTTTGGGACTATAATCGGACCAGATATACGTCGGGTTGACCACCACAAAACCGAGCTGGGGGTTTTCGGTGGACAACAACCACTGAAAAGGCTGGCTTTCCGGATCTTCAAAAAGCGCATATTGCTTATAGCTTTCGAATCCGGGAATCCCGTCGGGAAAGGTGATCACCTTTTCCCGCTCCACTTCCTGCTCCCCAAAACGAACGTGTGAGAAACGAATCACATCTTCAGTCATGCATGCATTCCCGATGATCTGTGAATAAGAAAACGAACCATTATGCTAAAAAATCGAGCAGCGTCGGCTGATTGACCGTCTGTCCTGAAATCAACGCCGCCTGGAAAATACTCTGTGCCCGCTGCAAATTCAATACGGCTTCCGCAAAATCCACATCTTCGATGCCCGAAAGCGTCGCGGTCAGATTCACTTCAAACCGCTCCAAAAGCCCTCGCTCCAACTCGATCCGACTCGTTCGCGCCCCCAGCACCCCCCGCGCATTCGAAATCTTTTTCCTAGCAACTTCCAGATCCGTAATCGACTGAGAAATTTCAGTCACATTGTTGTTTCGAAGTGCATCCCGCAACGTAACCAGAGCCGTAAAGGGGTTTTGTGCCCCCTCGAACAAATTCTGACCGGGCGTATTGATCTGGACCTTAACCCCGTCGCCCACCGCACGCGTAATACTCCCAGTAGTATCGACATTGCCGATGCCCAGAGTGGAAAGCACATTGTTGTTATCTACCAGCGTGGTCGTGCCATCAATCTTCAATCGGAAGACCTGACCTGCATTGGAAGTGCTCTCCACAATCGAAACGGTCACCCCCGGTATTCCGGCCCCATCGATCTTGGCCTTGATATCATCCAGAGAATCTGTGGACAGATCCAGCGCGATTGGCTGGGTGCCACCAACGCCAATAGTCACCAGCCCGTTGGGCGGAGTCCCCAGTGCCAACAGGGTGCCGGTGGCCGTTGTACGATCGGAAAACTGCTTGCTGTGCCGAATCGACCGACCAATCGCCGTCGCATCCCCGTTGGCATCTCGAACCGCTGTATAGGGTATCTCGCCGGTTTCGGTACCGGCAAAAACAAACTCGCCGCGGAATTTGGACTGGCTCAAGCCCAGCACAAATTCAATCATTCCGTTGACTTCCTGCGCCAGAATATCCCGGTCGCCGGCATTGACTGTATCGCTGGCCCCCTGGATTGCGATTCCCCGCATATCGATCACGGCATTCACGAGACTGTCCAGCACCGAGTCCACAAAATTCATGTGGCCCACCCCCTCGTTGATATTCCGCTGGTATTGCTCCCCATTCCGAATGTCGGAACGCAAGAGCAACGACCGGGAAGCACCTGCAGGATCGTCGGAAGGGTTCTGAATGACCGTCCCTGTAGACAGCTGATTCTGAAACCGGTGAATCTGTGCGAACGACCGCTGCAGATTGCTGCGTACCGTTCCTGTAACGACCGTATCGGATATGCGCATATCAGATCACCCGTCTTTCTCTGCCAATTATAAGAAACATAGGGGTTTAATTCAAGATGAAATAATAGTTACCCGGCCCACCTATGCCCAAACGGAGCTTTTTTTGATTACATATTCAACGTGGTCTGCATCAACTCATCCACGATGGTAATAATCCGGGCGGCGGCCTGATAGGCCCGCTGAAATGAAATCAGGTCGGCCGCTTCTTCATTAATCGATACCCCACGCACATTTTCCCGGCGAGTGGTCACCTGTTCCTGAACCAATCGCTGGGCGGACGCATCATTAAATACCTCCCGAGCCTCCGCCCCGATCCGTCCGATCAAATCGCTGTAAAACTCTTCTATTGTCTGGGTGCCCCCGCCAAACGACTTTTCCAGCCGCAAATCGGACAGGGCCTGGGCCACGCTTCCATCTCCAGGGCCCGCCGGTAAGGTGGGGTCTGAGCTGCTTGCTCCGGTGGCTGCTATTTTGTCTAAATTCGCTAATATTACAGAAGATAACGCAATTTGATGCGCGGTTGTACCGGAGGGGTCGAAAAATTCCACATTGGTCGATCCGTCCAGTCCAAACCCGGTCACGTGGACCGCATTGATTCGCTCTACCACCTTTTGGGCCAATTCATTCAAACTGGCCCGAAAATTCACAATCTTTTGATCCCGGACCTCAATAATGCCCTGCAGCCGTCCGGAAGAGATATTCACAGGCTTCAGGGTCGCGGCCTGCACCAGCGAATTCACCGTTGCCCCATTGTTCACCCTCCCGTGGGTTGTAAATTCAAACGCACTCCCCGTCTCTACCAAAATCGCACCTTCTCCTTCTGCCCCAATCACCGTGATCGTACCATCTGCTTCGTCGCGTGTGGTCACATTGACCAGTTTGGAAAGCTCATCGATCAATCGATCGCGTTCGTCTTCCAGGTTACCTGCCACATCTTGCACATTTTTCCGGGTCGTAATAATCTGGATGTTCAATTTGGCAATGCCCTTCAGCAGCAAGTTGAGTTCGGCCACACCGTCCTTGAAATCCTTATCGAATTCGTCGCGGAGCTTCGACAATTGTGTGTCGATCCGGTGAAACTGGTCCACCATAAAAGTGGCTTCTTCCCGCACCAGCGCACGCGTGGCCTGGCTGTCCGTATTGTTTGCCAAATCCTGTAACGCGTTGAAAAACCGGTTAAACGACCCGCTCAAAGACGCCCCTCCCGGCTGATTGAACACCGCCCCTGTTTCCGATGTGCCCCCACCGGCCAGTTCTGTAAACATGGCCTCAATCAAAGACATCCCCGTCTCCAGCGCCTCCAGTCTGCCCACAATCCCCTGCTCAAACCGAAATTGCCCGTCCAGAAACCGATCCCGGACCCGGGTCATGGACTCCACCATCACACCCATCCCCAGACCCTGATTTGTTGTCAGGGCGGGTCTCAGATTTGCCCGCTTACGCGAATACCCTTCCGTATTGACATTGGCAATATTATTGCCCGTCACACTCAGCCCGATCTGTTGGGCCCGAAGTGCACTTCTTCCAATGGTCAGGGCACTATTCAGAGTCGGCACGGCATTCGCCTCTTAAAATGCATTGTCGGGCATCCGGGGGAGTGAAGGGGTGGGTAAAAAATCTCTCCCCGGATACCCAACGTCCCGATGGGGCTCGGGATATAAACACGTTCTGGGTTCCGGGTTTGTTCCATCCAAAACCCGGAACATGATTTAAACTACCTGATTCACCACCCCGCTCAAGGAGCTGGAAGTCGGGTTTTCCACCCGTCCCGACGACTCATACACCCCGGCGGCAGGGCCACTCCCTCCCAAAATCTGCAGGCTCTTGTCCACATATTTCAACGACTGCTTGATCAACAGGGTATTTTCCCGATTTGCCTTCCGGATCTGACCCTGAAGCTCCACAAGCGTCTCTCGAAACCCTTGCAATTTGGATGCAACCTGTTCTTGCCCCCCCTCACTCAGTCGCAACAAGCTCAGTTCATCGGGCGATTCCTGCAAGATTTCGGCCTGCTGATGCACCCTACTCGGGCCGAAATATTGCAGGAATCGC
>JAPUJS010000374.1 GCA_027296045.1 bacterium
GTTAGCAGATAGCCTTGGAGCTGTACAGGGCGGTGGTTTCCTTGGTGGTCGTGGTGGTCGTGGTGGTCGTGGTGGTCGTGGTGGTCGTGGTGGTCGTGGCGGCGGTGGGGGCGGTGGGGGAGGGTTTGCGGGGGGGACAAGCGCGTTGACCTGGTTGGGGGAAGACATTTCAGCCTATGAGGCGGCTTATGATTTGAGAACTGCGAAGACGGATGACCCCTGGACAGGATTGATCCGGGCCATCGACGTTTTGAACAATACCTCGCTGGAAGAACTTGCAGATTCTCTGGATGCGGTTCTGGCCGTGGACCGGGCGTTGTGGTATCTGGCTGTCGAAAATGTCTGGGTCGATACCGATAGTTACTGGTTTAAGGGTGCCGATTATCGGCTCTATTACGAAGTCGAGACGGGACGGATCCATACGGTGCAACATGACGGAAATGAGGTCATGTTGGAGAATTCCACGACGCTGAACCCCTTAGAAGGTGAGGGGAACGAAAATCGTCCTTTGATCGATCGTCTCTTATCGGTCCCGGCCTATCGTCAGCGCTATCTCGCACATATGCGGACCATTCTGGATGAATCGTTCGATTTGAATTTCCTTGTTCCTCGGATGGAGGCGTATCGGGCATTGATTGAGGACGAGGTTCGGGCAGATACCAAGAAGCTCTACACAGATGACGATTTTGAGAATGACTTTGCGGCACTTTCGTCGCTGATTCAGGCCCGGAGAGATTTTCTTCTGAGCCATCCGGAAATTGCGCAGTCTGCCCCCCAGATTGTATCTGTAGAGCGCCGGTCAGATTCTGCTGGCCCTGAACTCCAGATTACGGCAGAAATAGGCGGGGAAGTCGCCGTGGAGGAGGTCATCTTGTATTATGCTAACAGCCTTACAGGACGGTTTAACAAGATCGCAATGGTGGATGATGGGACACAAGAAGATGGTGGTGTGGGCGACGGAGTTTATGGCGGGAAGATCCCGGCCCATCCTGTTGGGAGCCTGGTGCGCTATTATGTGGAAGCCCGGGCGGCTGACGGGGTGGGGACCGCGAGTTTTGCACCTGTCGGTGCGGAACACGATGTGTTTATTCACCAGATTCCCGTTCTTGTTGCCGAGTCGTCGCCCATTGTGATCAATGAATTGATGGCGTCTAATAGAACGGTTTTCCAAGATCCACAGGATGAGTACGATGATTGGATCGAATTGCTGAATGTGAGCGATCAGGATGTGGATCTTTCGGGCATGTATTTAACCGATCGGGAAGACCTGTTGCTGAAGTGGATCATTCCGGAAGGGACGATCCTGGCGCCTGGGGCCTATCTGATTGTTTGGGCCGATGAAGACGGCAGTGCAAGTCCCGGACTTCATGCGAACTTCAAGCTTTCAGCAGGCGGAGAAACCCTGATGCTGGTGGACTCGGACGAACGGGGGAATCTGTTGCTGGATTCGGTCTCCTTTTCAGCGCAGGAGACAAATATCTCGCTGGGGCGTTATCCGAACGGCATGGGTGAATTCCAGGTGATGCCTGTGGCGACACCCCGGAGCGAAAATACGATGACTCGGCAATCCAATTCGGACTTTGACGGGGACGGGGTAGTGGGGTTCACCGATTTTCTTCAGTTTGCCCGTGCGTTCGGCACGAGTCAGGGAGATGCTGAATACCATGTTTTATACGACCTGGACGGGGATGGGGCCGTGGATTTTTCAGATTTCCTCCAATTCGCCCAGGCATTTGGGCAAACAGCAAGCAGCAAACCCGTCGGGCGAGCAAAGCCAACCGTTGGAGGGGTCAATGAAGACGCTGTTCTGAGCTTGGATTTAGAAGCGGCCTCTTCTTTTGGGCAAACCGTGCTTGTCGCACGCTTGACCGGAGCGACTGGAGTGGCAGGTTATACTTTCCAGGTGCTTTACGATCCCTCTACCGTAACTTTTTTCGAGGCCAAAGGTATGCAATCTTCGGTCTTTGGGGAGGGGTTGGCCATCTCTCCTGAACCCGGTCGGGTGCTTCTGGCGGATGTGTTGCAGTCAGACGGTCTGGTCCAGGAGGGCGATCTGGTTCGGCTGGTTTTTCGGAACCTGGTGGAACATCCTGCTGCTGGTTATGAACTCACAGAGATCCGGGTTGCCGATGGAATGGGCGAGATCAATATATTGTCTTTGACCCAGGTTCGACCTATTCCTTCAGATTATATGCTGCACCAGAATTTCCCCAACCCGTTTAACCCTGACACCCAGATTGCTTACGAAATCCCTAAAACCGGAGAAGTTCGGCTGGCTGTCTATAATATGCTGGGGCAGGAAATTCGGACATTGGTGCAGGGCGTTCAGGCGCCTGGATTTTATCGCATGATCTGGGATGGAAATGATGCGGCGGGCAGGCCAGCGTCGAGCGGGGTGTATTTCGTCAAGCTGCAGACGGATGGTTTTGTAGATGTACGAAGAATGTTGTTGCTGAAGTAAGTGCAGGCCCGGTTGGAAGGAGGTCTTTCTTTCCAGCCGGGCCATTCAGATCGAAGGATCAAGTTGGATGAGAGATGCGATAAAAAAACAAGGTCGGGCAGGCATCCTGGTCCTTTTCTGGGTATGCCAGGTTGCCTGTGCCTGGTCTGATACAACGGGTTCGACTGTTGTGATCAACGAGATCAATTACAACTCCTCAGATGCCTTCAATCCTGAAGATTGGGTTGAATTTTATAATTTCGGCGCGGAAAGGGTGGATTTATCCGGTTGGATATTTAAGGATGAAGATGCCGCTCCCTATTTCACGTTTCCGGAAGGCACGACACTTGAACCCGGAGCTTATCTTATTGTATGTCGGGATACGGCCTTGTTTCGCACCCGATTTCCGGATGTAATACATCCTTTGGGCAATCTGGGATTTGGTTTCAGCGGCGGCGGCGATTTGCTTCGGCTTTATGATGCTCAGATGGGGATGATCGATTCCCTGTTTTACGATGACAAACTGCCCTGGCCTCCCGAGGCCAACGGCCGTGGCGCGACTTTGGCATTATTGGATCCCGGACGGAACAATACCCTGGTTACAAATTGGAAGGCCAGCGATCAGATTGGGGGCACGCCGGGGCAGGCAAACAGCCCGAGACGGGGACGGATTGTGATCAACGAGTTTATGGCTCGAAACGTTCGGACAATTGCCGACCCACAGGGGGAGTATGATGACTGGATCGAATTGTATAATTTGGGCGATGAACCGGTTGATCTGAGCGGCACTTATTTAAGCGATAACCTGGCCCAGAAGCGCAAATGGGCCCTTCCTGACACCGTGCTGCCTGCCCGTGGTTTCCTGCTGATCTGGGCAGACGAGGACGTCAACAGCCGTTTGGGAGTCCATGCTTCTTTCAGACTTTCGAGCAGTGGGGAGCAGCTTGGCTTATTTGATCGGGATGTGTGGGGCAATGCGGTTCTGGATTCTATCACTTTTGGGGCACAGCAGCAGGATCAATCGGTGGGGCGGTTGCCCGACGGTACCGGTGTGTTGGGGGTATTGGCAGAGCCAACCCCGCTGGCGAGAAACGGCGCGGGACGAGCAGATTTTGACGGGGATGGTTGGATTGGGTTTGGAGATTTTTTGTTGTTCGCCGGGGCTTTTGGCAAACGTTTGGGTATGTCCGGATACGATGTCCGATTCGATCTGGACTTGAATGGGGAAATTGGGTTTTCTGATTTTCAGGCTTTTATTCAGAATTTCAACCGGTCGTCATCCATTTCTTCGTAAAAGCCCATTGGGGGGTGAGACATGAAAAAACACTTTAAATTCCCTATTTTCAAACCTTTTGTTGACAAAGAAATCGGGTTTGTTTACACATTTTAACAAGTCGATTACAATTTGCTTACAGACTTTCGGGCTTGAGATTGCGATATTTGGGGTGTTGGACGGATAATAACATAAGGATGGATGTGATGATTCATTTTCCGGGCAGTTTTCACGCAATACACCCAGCAATAGAAAAACCGTTAGCCTTAACCCCTGGCAAGGAGCAAGCTAACGGTCGATGGACGGCGTGGGTGTATGGTACAACCACTGCGCATCCGATTCAAACCTAACAAAAAAATGGGTCGGATGCAAGTCAAAGGGGGTGATTGAAGATGAACCTCAGCTGACTCCGACCTCAACGACGATGACACAGATGACAGACATAGAAATTCAACTAAATGGCAGCATTTTCAAAGGAGATGGAAAGATGAAAAAGTGGAGAACTCTGACACTGGGGCTTTCGATGGCTGCGATGCTCTGGGGCGGCCCGGTAGCCGAAGCGCAGGACACCGGAGAAGAAGCCGCACCGACCCCCAGTTTTGTGGATGAAAATGGCGATGGGATTGATGATCGCCAAACGATGCGGCACCGCCGAGGACGCCGCGGGCGTCGGGCCCCCCAGGGTGGGGCGTTGATGTCTGTAGTGACTGCTGAATTGACGGAAGAGCAGCGGGCTGCGTTGCAGGAAAAAATCAACGGCCTGATGGCCGATGGGGCGACCAAGCAGCAGATTCAGGATGCGATTCATGCAGAACTGGAAGCCTTTGGTGTGGACGTGACGGGCAATTTCCTGAACAAATTTGGCTCGGTGTTGACCGAAGAGCAGATGGCCGGTTTGCAGGCCAAGGTGGATGCGCTGAAAGCCGATGGCGCAACCTATTCCGACATCCAGACGGCGGTTCGTGCCGAGCTGGAAACCCTGGGCATTGAGAGACCCGGCCGGACCAGACGGGGTCCTGGTGCGCATTTGGGCTCGGTGCTGACCGAAGAGCAGCGGGCAGGGATTCAGGCCAAGGTGGATGCCCTGATTGCCGACGGCGCTCCTCGGACCGAGATCCGAACCGCCATCAATGCCGAATTGGAGGCCCTGGGTGTTGCAGCGCCCCAGTACGGCAACCGGAAAGCCATTGGGCGGCAAGGCAGGAACGGTCGTAGCGGCATGATGCGTGGCCGTGGCGGTCGATCTGGGCGCCGGGGTGGATTCCGTGGACCGGCACCAACGGAGGCAAGGGGCGAAGAGGCCACTGCACCTTCCGATGAGGGAAGCTCCAACTAATCCGCAGGTTTTTCGGGGAAGGGGCCACGGCTCCTTCCCACCTTTAAAACCGAAGCCCGAATCGGGAGGTTGAAAAGATGGTGGAACGGATTTTGACACGCGCACTGGCCTTTTGCTTTGTTTTCACTTCGTTTACCCTTCACGCAGAAATGACCAAAGATTTATCCATTGCCACATCTTATGACAACAACGCCTTCGGGGATGCCGATGGGCAGGCTGATTATATCACGCAGTTGGGCGGCACCCTGTCGTGGTGGGACTGGGGAGATCGGTTTGAAACCCAGCTTTATGTAAACAGCCAGGGCTATCTTTTTGCCCAGTCCAATGAACGCAATTTTACGGTGAACAACGCGGGAATCGCCTTTGCCCGCCAACTGGGATTGGGCAGCAATCGGCTGTATGCCGGCAGCTCACTTTCCTTGCGGATGGGGCGGTCAGGATATGAGATTTACGATTTTGTGGGCATGAAAAATTACCTGACGTTCAAGTGGTATGCGCGCCCCAGTTTGATGCTGCGCACAGGATATACGATGCGTTTTCGAAACTACCACAGGCAGAAAATATCCCGGTATGAAGACCATTATCTTTTTGCCCAGATCAATCAATTTTTCCCAACCCGAACGACGGTTCGGGGGGATATGAGCTTTGGATATAAGCGGCATGGCGCTTCGGAAGGGCAGCTTGTGCTGGGCATCCAGGTGGCACAGTCGCTGACAAATGATACGGGGCTCAGTTTGCGGTATCAGAATCGACAAAATCCGATTGAGGACAGTGCCCAGGATTTGTTTTCGGACGAAGATATTTTGAATGACCGGTACGATTATAGCGGGCACGAGTGGTCCGCTCGATTGACCCAGCAACTTCCGATGCGAATGCGGTTGGTGGCCGAAGGTGGATACGAGATCCGAAATTATCAGACCGTAACGACACAGGCTGCGCTGGGGGCCATTTTGCTGTCGGACGACTTTCGGATAGACCGAACGACCTTCGGGTCTCTGGTCCTGGAAAAACCGCTTGGCGATCGGATCAACACCCAGTTGATCTATAGGTTTGAACGGAATTTATCCACGGATACGTATTACGATTATAACAGCCGTCACAATCTGTCGGTTAATTTTGAGATTGGATTCTAAAGAATTTTGGTCGGGATCGGGTGGGGCAAGAAAGGAGGAGGCGATGTTTCGTATTTTATTTGGATCGGTATTGATTCTTGTCGCTGCGGGGTGTGGAAAAGTTCCA
>JAPUJS010000375.1 GCA_027296045.1 bacterium
GTTCGCGCAGCCCAAAGCAACGATTTCATACCAAAACCACACAAAAGAAACCTATATTGCCCATTTAATGGCCGGGAACCAACGCCAAACAGATGGCTCCCTGGACAAGTGGACCATCCCACTGTCCAAAACCAATCCGCCCGGGGTCCGCGGGGCGACCAGCTTAGAGGTCCTCAAAGGGGTCTTGGTATTAAAACGCATCATTGCACTCAACAAAACGCTGCCGCTAACCATCAAAGAATTCCGGGTGGGTCGTCAAATCATCTTTCCAACCGAACAGGACCTGAGACAACGATTCCATATCATTGATCGGGATGCCGCCCGGTTTTATTATGAGGTGATTCAATACTACCCCGAATTTGAGAAAACCTTCAACCGGGAAACCCGAAAGTATCTCAAAGCAATCGTCGACGCCTCCGGCCAGTAGACTGGCACGCAGATTTTGCCACAAAAAAGCCCTCGATCCATCCCGGATCGAGGGCTTCTATCGTTCTTTATAGAACACCTATCCCAGTAAATCCAATACCCGCTTCCGGTTTAAATTGGCCTGGGAGAGCAAGGCGGTGTTCGAGCGTCTCAAAATACGTGCCCTGGCAAGGGCGGTCACTTCCTCAGCAATATCGGCATCCCGAAGGGTTGATTCGGAAGCCTGCTGATTGACAATCGCATTTTCACTTGCCCGAATGCGAAACCCCAGCCGATTCTGAAGAGCACCAATATCTCCGCGTTGGGCACTTACCCTTAAAATGGCTTGATCTACAGCCGATAATGCCTGTTGCGCACTTGAACCGGAGGATACCGTCTGGGTGCCCAGGTTCAGCTCGGAACCACTGGCGCGTAAATCAGCCAGATTAAATTCGACCCGATCGGCAGCCTGACCGTTTGGACCCACCTGGAAGGCGGCATCGGTTACTCCGGTCTGATCGGACGCCGTTTGTGCCAGCCGATCCACTTCGGCCGACAGTTGGGCAAATTCGGCCTGTAAACTTGCTCGGTTGCGATCATTCAAGGTGCCCGAAGAAGCCTGGGCAGCCAGTTCCCGCATCCGAATCAGAATCCCGTTGACTTCATTCAATGTGCCTTCGACCGTCTGGGTTGCGTTCACCGCCTGTTCGGCATTGCGAACCGCCTGAACAGACCCTCCAATTTGCCCACGCAGGCTTTCGCTGATGGCCAGGCTGGCCGCATCGTCCGAGGCTCTGTTGACCCGCACAGCCGAAGACAAGCGTTGAAGACGGGTCTCCAGATCCCGATTGTTGGCCCGCAAGAGCCGCTGCGCAAAATTCACAGATGTGCTGGTATTCATCCGAATCGGCATACACTTGCTCCGAAGAGAGTGAGCAAACAATGTTAAAACATAACCCGACTGTCGCCAAAAAACAACAGAAAGTGTATCCGATTCACACTTGCATCTTACATCTTTGAACCAATAAATCAGATAAATAGCTAATAATTATACAATTAAACAAGATTAAACCTGAAATAAAATTTTGGCACACAACTTGCCGATAGTATCGCACGACCATACTGTTACCGGGCATTTCAAGGAGGTGTTCGATGCTTCGTTTCGCTATCTTTTTTGCCACCGCGCTCATTGCCCTTCCCTGTGCGGGTCAGACTATCCCTGTAATCCCCATTCCCAGCCAGGAAGTTCAGCCTGTTCAGGGCGCTGAATCAGGCGTGACCGTTCAGGTCGGCACCCTGACCATAGGTGTGGACACCAAAGCTAGGATCCGCATCAAAACACCTACTGGCGAAGGGTACCTGGACCCCAATGCCCAGCCCCAAGCCCCCCCCATGCCAGGTCAACAGGCAACCGACCTGTTGCTAAACTATCCAGAAAGATCACTCAACCAGACCCTGGGTCCCTATACCCCGTATCCCTACTTGGGCTATTCCCCCGGTTTGCCCGAATATCCCAACCGACTCAGTGCCTATTTCTCTTCTGCAAGCGGTGGGTTTGGGTTCCGCATCGGTTTTGACCGCCGACTTTCCCCGAAGGTGCGCTTCACTGCCGGCCCTGAAATGCTCACCTATGGCCTCACCCGAGCTTTTGATATTTTGGGAGATACCATGCCCCAGAACATCACCCGAATTACCCTGCTTTCCCTGCCGGTAGGTCTCCAGAGGCAATTTGTTCCAGAAAAACGCGTGATTCCCCACGTGGGCTTTGCAGCCGGGCCCATCCTTCGCTTCGACCACCGAGGTGGTGTGCCCGGTCTTTCTCCATTTGGGTACGGATCTCGGGTTCGTGTAACCACAGGCTATCCCTACAATTCCCTGGAGGTCGGTCTCCCACTCTATCTCGACGACTTTCCATCCATGTCGCTCACTGTAGGCGGCCATGTCAGTTCCGGGCTGAACATTCGCCTGGGTGAACAAAAAGACTTCGCCCTGACGCTGGAAGGACGATACACCCTTGCTCACTTCACCGACGCCCTGGGCAGTCCGGGAGACTTTAGCGGGCTCTCCCTTGCAGTTGGATTTGGCAAATACTTTTAGACACCCTTAGCTCAGACGCAATCTGGCTGACCGATCACCACACAATAAAGACCGAAGGTGCTGCACCCTTCGGTCTTTATTGTGTAAAGATCTCTTGAATCAAAAAACCTATCTTGCCCTGGCCTGAAAAGCCTGCACCTGGGCGCCTGGGGAAATTACTTTCCATTGGCCCAAAACCGATTGCGCTTGAGGTGCCACAGCAGGCACCGACCGGACCAGAGCCACCAGCAATTCCGCCAATCGACCAATCCCGGCCTTCTCCATGTCCCGACCGGCTGTTTCGGCCTCCTGAATCAAAAAAAGTGCCTCTTCCAACCCCATTGCCCCCATCAAAGATCGCAGCGCCCTCCGATACCGATCAAAAATGGCCTCATCGGCGGCCCCTATGATCTCCACCACCGCCCGAATAAACGACTTCGAAGCACCATCTTCGCGAACCCGATCTTCAAAAATACCCAGTAATTCCTGTTGCCGCTCCCGTCGCCGAATCCCGGTCCATATATCCCGGTAGGTGCGCTGAATTTCTTCGGTTCTTCCAATCAGCGCTCGAAAGAGGTCCGACTGATCCAGCACTCCGAATAATTGAAAAATCCGTCCCGATACGGAGCACAAATCCTCCAATCCATCTGCCGACATTAAAAACCTCACCACCACACTGGCACAACAGCCTCCTGCTTGGACCTGCTTCAAAATCACCTTCAAAATTCGGGTTTCTGAGCGTTGAAAATAAATTTCCAAAATTCTCTCTAAGTCTTTCTGAAAAAATGACATGCCAAACAAAACCTCCAGCACAACCTCTTCCCGACTGTGGCACAATAAGGCCTTTGCCCCCTTCGATCCTTGCAGGGCAAAGACAATGGCCCGGGCCACAATCGGATCGCGTTCTTTTTGGGCATATTCGACCAGTTGCGCTTGAACTTCCTCAAACTCTTTTCCAGCCTTGTGATATCCCAGCGCCTGAGCTGCTGCTGTCCGCCAGGCAGGATGATCCATATGCCCAACGCAATCGCACAGAAGGTGTGCAACCGGGCGTTGCATGGGCATCTGCTTTAATCGGGCAACAGCTTCCAGGCGCTCCTTGGGAGGGGTT
Organism: bacterium; assembly: GCA_027296045.1. Classification (GTDB taxonomy): domain Bacteria; phylum Latescibacterota; class UBA2968; order UBA2968; family UBA2968; genus JAPUJS01. The sequence continues at coordinate 3,593 of JAPUJS010000375.1, forward strand.
ATCTCCGATGCCTGCCTGACCAGTTGTGGCAGATCCTTTTTGTTCATTTCCACACCCGCCCCCTTCAAGGCCGTTCTCATTCAGACACTGCTTCTTTCGTCTTCAAGTCCAGCATTTCAATCCCGTCCAAATACGGTTTTACCTCCCAGGTGGTCAGGGTTGCAATGCGCTGCAGAACATTGGCAATCTTCTTACAGGCCCTGCCCATACGTTCGACAACAGGTCCCCCCTCAGGATGATCTGCAACAATCCCTTTCAAGCGAAGCAGGTCGGCCCCCCCCTGAATCACCATCAACGGATTGTTAATTTCGTGATTGGCAGCCACTATGGTGGCCAACATACCCTTGAGACGCTCATTTTCTTGCAAAGCAAAGAGATTTCGAAACCGATAGCGCAAGATTTCCACCCGGTCGGGAGTCAACACATCTTTCCCCAAATAATCCACCCCACCTTCCCGCAACCCTTTGATTTCGTCGGAAGGGGTATCTTTCACAGTGAGAAAAACAGCAGGGATTTTTGCCGTTTCTTTTTTTCTCCGAATCCGTTCCAAAAGTTCCAGCCCACTCATGCCGGGCATCTCAATATCCAGAACCAGCAAATCGGGCCGTTCCACTTCCAGGAGTTGCAAAGCAACCTCTGCTTGGGGGGCGGTCAAAACCCGATACCCTTCATCTTTCAAAATTTGTTCCAAATAAATGAGAACCGATGGATCGTCATCCACCACCAGGATGGTTTTTTCGGCCATCTTACACTCCTTGTCCAGAACCGCTTTCCATTGGAATACGCACCACAACCCGGGTTCCGCACCCCTCGCCTTCCCCAATCTCAATCTCCCCACCGTGGGCCAGGATCACATGCTGACAGATGGCCAGCCCCAACCCCAGGCCTGCTGTTCGATCGTTCCCCTTTTGCACTTGATAAAACTTGCCCAACACCCGTTTCCGTTCTGCTGGAGGAATCCCCGAACCCGTGTCTATCACTGCAAACCAAGCCCACTTGGGAGCGCCGCCTCCCTCCAGGGTCACGGTTCCACCTTCTGGCGTAAACTTGAAGGCATTGTCCAACAGATTGCCCAGCACCTGTGCCAACCGCCTTTCATCCCCGCCAAATACCACATCCACCTCAGGAAGCACCGTCTGCAACTGGACACCAGCCTCAGCAGCCTTTTCTCGAAAAGCCAGATCCTGGCCGGCCAATAAAAAACGGAGCGAAATCCCCCGGCCATCCTCAATGGCCATCGGGTCGCGCTCCAGCCGCGTCAGCAACAACATATCGTCCATCATTGCCCCCAGATAGGAAGCCGCCTTACGCGCTATATTCAGAGATTCTCTTTCGCCAACCTCTACCTGGGGATCGGCCAGATAGCGCTCTATCGTCATCAGGGGTTTTCGCAATTCGTGCCGGATCATCGAGAAAAACTCTTCCCGTATGCGTTCGGCCTGGGCTTCCATCTCCCGCCGATTTCGAATATCCTGCACCGTAATCACTGCCCCGGCATCGCTCCCGGTCACGCGGAAAGGTCGGGACACCACGGCAAGAGGGCGATCCAGATCCACTTCGGCCTGGACCTCAGAGGCCAAAATATGTGTCAACTCCAATCCCAAAAGCCCGCAAATATCCACCCGATGAGATTCTCCGCCCAGTCCCAAAAGCCGACGCCCCAGCAGATTGCTCTTTAACACCTGTCCAAACCGGTCTAGCATGAAAACCCCCACCGGCACCATTTCCAGGACTGCTCCCACCTCTTGCTGCGTCACCGAAAGTTTTTCCCGAAGCCTCTCCAGAGTCTCCAGTTCCATCACCTGCTGGCGCACAGCCACATCCGCTTCTCGATGGGCAACAGCAAACGCCTCGATTGCCCGGTAGACCCCTTCCTCGGGAGAAAATCGAAATCCACCCTGGGATGCTTCCAACACACCAGCCTCACACAGGTCTGTCAGAACCGATTCGACATCTTCATCCGACAGACCAAATCGCAAGGCCGCCTGGGCAGCCTCTATTTCTAAAAATGGATTTTCAAAAAATGCGGTTGCAATCCTGCCTTTGGCTTCAATCTGTGCAGGGTGCAAACGTTCCAGTAAAGGTTGCATTGCTTGAAATCGGTTCGCCCGGAAAGGGCGTGCTCAGAAATTGCGGAGAGAAGAGTTGGGAATCCAGGGAAGTGTTGGAATATACGGCCTTTCTCACCCACCGGACAAGGAGGAAAACCGACAGGGATTCACCCTTGACAATATACTACATTTTGTATTATAATTGTGTCAGTACACAATATAAACACTTCTCCCCTTCACGGATGCACCGTTCCTACCTATGTGAAGGGCTATTTTTAGGGGAGAATATCCATGCGATGTCCCTATTGCAGTGCGCTTGAAGACAAAGTCGTCGACTCTAGATCCAGCAAAGAAGGCACCGCGATCCGAAGACGCAGAGAATGTTTCAGTTGCGGACGCCGATTCACCACCTACGAATACATCGAAAACATTCCGCTCACGGTGATCAAAACCGACGGGCGTCGAGAACCGTTTGACAAAAACAAGCTGATGGACAAAATCCGCCTGGCCTGTATCAAGCGGCCCATTTCGACCACCCAGATTGAAGAAATCACCGACCGGATCGAAGACCGACTCATCGGTCTGGGCGAGCGCGAAGTGGAAACCAAAAAACACATTGGCGAACTGGTCATGCAAGAACTCAAAGACCTGGACGATGTCGCCTACGTCCGTTTCGCATCTGTCTACCGTCAGTTCAAAGACCTGAGTGACTTTGAAAGAGAACTCCGCCAACTCGAATCGACTGCCTGATCCTCCCGACTCCAACTACAAAAGCCCGATGGCAACAGCCATCGGGCTTTTGTATATCCGCTAAAAGAAACTTACTCCGCCCCGCCTTCTCCCTCCCCTTCTCCTCCCTCGGCCATATGACGCGGCAAAAACTCGGCTTTGCCTGGATGACAGGTCCCGCAGGTCACTTCTTTCCCATCTTTTGTTACCAGTTTGGAGGTAAAATTGTCGATCATATATTTCGCCATCAATTTATGTTTGGTCGGCTGGGCTGGATCTAGTCGCCCGTCTTCTCCCCGGACATGGCAAAAATCGCACTTCACGTCCAACGCCTTCCGAAAAATCTGCATTTTCTGGATAATCTCACGCCTGGACATCCCGGAGGCCACCAGTGCAGAAGGCTCCGCTTTGGACACGTCCCGGGGCAAGAACTGATGCGCACCATTGTGACAGGTTGCACAGATCAGTTCGGACCCATCCTTCATTTTGAGCTTGTCTACCAGATCCAGCTTCATATGAATGGCCGTGTGTTTAAAATGCGAAGGGGCTTCAAAATCGGGTTTGCCATTCGCCCGCTTTTCAATATGGCAATGCGTACATTGCACACCCAGCGATTTGGCAATCTTCTTCATATTATCCTGTTCGACATTGAGCACATGCTTCGAATCGTCGTGCCCTTCATGGGCATCTGCCCGCCCGTTCCATCCCCCCACCAGAACAATCACCAAACCCAATACAATCGCTTGCATAAACAAAGCCTCCCAAAGAGGTTCACTCCGTAAAAAAACGTTCGTAAAATATTAGACGATCTCTCCCCTACAATCGTTCCACAATGGATTGCCCGTCAATTTCATCGGGCACGGGTACACCCACGAGGTCAAATAAAGTAGGCATCACATCTATTACGGTCAAGCCTTCTTTGCCCAATCCCGGCTGATTGATATAAAGCATCGCATCGTCAAAGGTGTGTGTACCATTGACCGGGCTTCGTTCCAAAAGCACCTCTTTTTCAAATCCGCCCTTGAGATCATACCCCTTGGCCGGCAATGCAATCAAATCGGGCGCCACATCAAATGACGGGCCGTCAAAGACCTCTTCGCGCATCCAAACCCTGTCAATCACCCGATCCCCGGTTTCAGAATCTCGGATCTCCATCAAGCCCGCTGCAAGGTCCTGCCGGACCGTTTCATATTCCGATCCCGGTTGGACACAGCCATTGTGTTCCCTGCCCTGCACACACACATAAAACCGACCGGGCAGCAGGGAATAGCACCGTGTCGAAGGTGCCAGGTCCCGCAGTTGTTTGGGTGCAGGGACCCCGAATTCCAAAAATCCTGTCTGGCGCAGCCAATAATTCAGATGCACTTCCTTTTTCAAAGTACAGAACCCATGGTCTGAAAGAATCATCAAAACCACATCGTCGTCCAATCGTTCCACCAATTCGCCCAGGACATCGTCCACCCGCTCGTAAAACCGGTTGAACCAGGTCTGATAGCCCACATGTCCGCCTTCAACATCTCCCCACAAAAAATGGTGCAACCGGTCTGTGTCTATAATATGGACCACAAACAGATCCCAGGGCCCTCGAGCCAGAAACCGAAACATGGCTTCGCACCGTTTTTCTAGGGCCAGAAAGACCTCGTCCAGAAACTTTTCTCGATCTTCTCGGGCCTGCCAGGCATCAATATCAATCAAATAGCCCATTTCCTCCAACTCATGGGCCACTTGAAGCGGATAGGTCGCATTTTTCAAACTGGGTGCCAGAAAACCCGAAATCAACACCCCGTTTACCGCTTTGGGCGGAAACGTGCACGGCACCCCCATGGAAAACACCCGTTTCCCCATTCCGCTGAACCGTTCCACCCAGGTCTTGGCCCGCAGATGCCGTGCATTGGGGATAAACATTTCGTGTGTGGAAGGGATTCGGTCAATAAAGCCAAACAAATTATGCCTGCCGGGATTGCACCCGGTCACAATCGATGCCCACGCCACCGAAGAAACCGTTGGCAACACCGACTCCATCTCCATCAGCGACCCCTTTTCGATCAGGGCAGCAAAATGGGGCATTCGCCCTTCGGCCACCAGTTTTTTCACCAGGCTGTATGGCGTGCCATCCAGGCCAATCACCACGGCCCGTTTGGGGCCTTCTTTGCGCAATCGTTTGAACAAATTCATAGGCATAATAAGCAGTGAAACCCCACGCACATACGTAGGGTTTCACTTTAAACAATAAAAAATGGGGTGAGTGAGGGGACTTGAACCCCCGACCTCCTGGGCCACAACCAGGCGCTCTGACCACCTGAGCTACACCCACCACACACAATTCAGATACACTCCCGGCAGGACTCGAACCTGCGACCTACGGCTTAGAAGGCCGTTGCTCTATCCAGCTGAGCTACGGGAGCAAACAGCCAAATACCACATCCTACTCGGGGTCAAAATGTATCATATTGCCAAAAAAGTGTCAAGCGAAAAGGCCTTTAACTTCCTAAAAAACCGTTAGAATGCGACAAATCAACCTGCCTGTTGAAAATACGCACACCGATGCGAAATCGGGCAGACATCACATTTTGGATTGCGGGCCTGGCAGACGGTCTTCCCAAAATCGATCAGATTGACATGAAACGACCGCGCTTTGCCTTTTGGAATCAGGGGTGCCAAAATCGTGTGGGCTTTCTCCCGTCCGCATCTCTCGTCGATGATGCCCACCCGTCTCAAGATGCGATGCACATGGGTATCCACGGCACATAAATCTTTCCCACAGGCAAAAGCCAGCACAATAGAGGCCGTCTTGATGCCAATGCCCTTGTGCTGGACCAGCAGGCCAATCCCTTCTTCACCCGACAAACCCTTCAAAAAATCCAGGGACAATGCCCCCCGTTCCTCCTGGAGCCAGCGCAGAAAACCCTGCATGGCCGGCCCTTTCTGATTGGCCAATCCCGCAATCCGAATCGCATCTTTCACCTTTGCAAGGGGCGCCTTCATCACGGCTTCCCACGTCGGATACCGGTCCCGTAACGTATGGTAACCCCGGTCCCGGTTTTCATCGGTCGTGTTCTGCGACAAGATGGTCCGCATCAAATCGTCCAGCGGATCGGGCGGAATTCGCTTCTTGTCCCAAGCCTCGCCACCAAACTGCTTGTCCAGCCGACGAACCATCCCTCGAACAAGCTCTTGGCGGGGATCTGTCTGTTTTTTGGGGGCCAAAAAATTGCCGTTTCGCTACTGGTTTTCGTGAATAAATGCCACCAGCCGATCCTGTCCATCTTTCAAAAATCGGTGGAACATCCAGCCGCTGGCCTGCGAACCATCATCCTGCCTTGAGGTCCAGATCAATTCGGCATATACCGAAATCGGATCTTCGGCCTCTTTGATCTGAATGTTGATCTCCACATCGCGACTGCCTTCGGTCATATCCGTAAGGGCAACGCCCTCCCCCAGGTCCATCCGAAAGCCGCTTTCGCTTATGTCGTGCGACCAGAGTTCCAATGCCCCATTTTTGTTTGCGCCAATCCTCACCGGAACCCGAATCTCAACCCGGTCTTTTCGCCGTTTTCCACCAAACATCCGTTTGATAAAACCCATGTCCGCTCCGTCTCCAGTATATTATAGAAATGGTATCTTTGAAAGTTGCAGTAAAATGTAGTGAATAATCCTGGCAAACGCAAATACAACAGCACGCAGATCCACCCTTCCAAAATATTTGTCTCCTGCTTTCCGCACAATCCTTCAAAGACCACGCAGATGGATAAGTATGCGCTCAACCTCCAGTTTTCTTTCAACTTGACAAGCGTGACCTGGATACCGATATTTAGCATAATCTTCGCCAAACGTCGGCATTGAACCCTTCGTGTCACCTCTCCCACCTTAAACCATAAGCAGGGCCATCGTTTAAACATTTTAGGCCCTGATTTCACACATGCCCAAGAAACGTCTTTCTCAGGAAGAACGGCGCACTCAGATCATCGAAGTGGCCATGGCCTTGTTTGCCAGCAAAGGGTTTAAGGGGACAACCACCCGCGCAATTGCCAAACAAGCGGATGTATCCGAAGCCATCATCTTCCGGCACTTTGCCACCAAAGAAGACCTCTACGACGCCATTATCAACTACACCATTGAACAGCGACAAAAGCTCTGGGATGAGGAAGAAGCTCCTGTTGGGCCAGATCAGGACCTGAAATCCCTGCTCAAAGAATTTGCCTGGACATTCATCCAGCGCAATCGAGAAGACCAAACCTTTATCCGGCTCATGCTGTATTCCGCCCTGGAAGACCATAAATTTCGGGAAAAATTCTTCGCAATCTACCAAAATCCCCAAATACGCGCAATCCGAGAAGTGCTGTCTATAGGTGTCGAAAAAGGCCTGTTTCGGCCCATGGATCACCCATTTGTCGCGCGATCGTTTCTATGGATCCTGATCCAGTATTGCATCAGCAACTTTGTCGCCAATAACACGCCGCCCGATTCGGATGAGGATAAAAGAAATATCGACGAGTTGGTAAATATATATGTGCTCGGCCTCGAATCGTCTTCGGGAGAAACCAGCTTGACGGACGAGAAATCAAGATCCTAAGCTTTTTTCAATATCTGCCGATCATAAATTAAGGTTCTTCCCAACTCCCCCAATGCCCTGAAGCGGGTTTAGTCATGCAATTGACGGATAACACCCGGCGCTTTATCCAAATCATCGACAAAATTCCGATGTTTCATCGCCTCAAACCCAACCAGGCCCTGGAGATCCTGAGGCTCTGCAAACCCTGTGCATTTTCCAACCGGGAAATCGTCTGCGAGCACGGGACCCACAGTGCCGAAATGTACATTCTCCTGAGCGGGGAACTGATTGTGACCGCTCCCGATGGCACCCCGCTGACCAAACTATCCCCTGTGACCATTGTGGGCGAAATGGGACTGATTACAGGCCAACCCCGTTCGGCCACCGTCATTGCAAAAGGTCTATCCAACGTCTTCGAGATTCCCAAACTGAAATTCGACATTCTATTAAAAAAGTACCCCGAAATCGGCTCCGTTATCTATCGGAACATCATCTACATCCTCTCCCAGCGCCTCGGCGAGAACAACAAACTCCTGGCCGCCAGCCAGCGCGAGCTGGCCAATGTGCGCTCTCAAGCTGCCATGGAACCCTCCCTTGAACCCTGATTTCACCCTTTCTTAAAACACACGCCAATCTCTGCTATGTCCATGGACCTCCGTTTTCTAAATGAAGGCAAGGCCATCCGGGACCCCATCTGGGGCTATATCCACATTCCACCCGACCTCGTTTCTCTTGTCGACTCGGAAGATTTTCAACGCCTGAGAGATATTTCCCAACTCGGCCATGTCCTTCTGGTGTATCCCGGTGCTCGCCATTCCCGTTTTGAACACTCTCTGGGTGTCTTTCACATCGCCGGCCAGTTCCTGCGCCAGCTCCTGAAGGCCAACCCACCCCTCCATCTGGACCTGGCCGATGCAAAAGTGCTTCTGGCCGCCAGTCTGCTCCACGACATCGGGCACTATCCGTTTTCCCACCTCCTCGAAGAAATGCAAATGTTCTTTATCGACCACGAAGCGCGTGGCCGCCAGATCATCGAAGACCCGCAAACCGAAGTCCACCATGGTTTGCGGGATGCAGGCATCGACCCTGCCCGGGTGGCCAATGTCATCGACTATCGGAACGATACCCTCGACATCCCCTCCGGAGACCTTCGACTCGCCCACATCTTAAGCGGCACCCTAGATCCCGATAAAATCGACTACCTGCTCCGAGATGCCCGGTATTGCGGCGTCCCCTTTGGCGAGAGCGTTAACCGAGATCGTCTGCTTTCCTCCATCACCTTCGATTCGGAAAGCCAACGACCGGCAATCACCTACAAAGGGGTCTCCGCTGTCGAAGCCCTTATTTTCACCAACTACCTGATGTACCGCAACGTCTACTGGCACCATGCCGTTCGTTCGGCCAATGCAATGTTCAAACGCGGCATCCAGGACCTGCTGCTCCACCCCCGGTGTACGCTTCAGGAAAAGGAATTTAACCGGTCTACCGAAGCCGATCTGATCCACCGCCTGGAAGAGGAAATGGACCTGCTCGGCATCGACAAACGTTCCAGTATGGTGGGCCTCCTGAAACGGCGCAAACTCTACAAAGTTGCCCGCATGCTCTTTCCCCACGAACGCAGCCCCGACCTCATTGAAACCTTCGGCCACCTCTATCACCATCCCAACGAACGCCGACAACTGGAAATCGATTTATGCCACACCCTATCTCAAAAAACCGGGCTCGATCTGCGAGGTGATGAAATTCTGATTGATATTCCCCGGTTCGGCAAAAGCCCGGAAGTGGATTTAAAAGTATACTTTGGATCCCACATCCCCTTCGACAAAGAGGATCCGCTCACCTTTGACGATCCGGAAGTCTCCCTGCTCAAAGATTATTTGATCGATAGTTTTGAAGCACAGGCCAAAGTCATCCGCATCTTTTGCATCGACAATCCGGTCCTCCGAAAAGCCCTAAAGGCGGAAGCCCTGCCTTTTTTAGAGGCACAGACGGTCTAAAAATCAAGCAACCCCTTGTGAATAAGCACCTTGACAATCTATTTGCATTATCCTAACTTTGTAAGTTACACATCGTTCAGTGGTAGTTTACTCGTTGCCTGATCGGGAGGGGCTGGTTGGATGACCAAAAAATTCCTAACCCTGATGGTTATCCCCCACACCGAAAGCCATGTTCGGGAGTTCCATCTTTCCCGTTCTTTTCTGTGGGGTTTGTATTTAATTTTTGGGGTTTCCATCTTTTTGCTCTTTTACTACGCCATAGGATATTACAGCCACAAAGGTCTGGAAAATCGCTACACGACACTTCAAGCCGAAAACAAAGAGTTGGATAAGCAACTCAGTCGTGTCCAGGAATCGTTGGATAACCTCCGGCTTCAAATCACGGATTTGACGGACAAAGACCGGATGATGCGTGCCTGGGTAAACCTGGAAGATCCTGGAGACGAAGTCCGGCAAATGGGCGTTGGTGGTGGGCTTGAAGCCGAAGCCAGTTGGGAGGAATTGCTTTCATCCCAAACAAGTGAACATCTGACCGAAACTTTTACCAGCATGGACCAATTGCTTCGAGAAGCCCAGTTTCTCCAAACCAGTTTTGATAGCATCCTTGCTGTATTGAGTCGAAACGATGAAGCACGTCGAAGCACCCCATCTATTTGGCCCGTCGCAGGGGTCCGAGATAAAGATAACTGGATGTCTTCGGGATTCGGCATTCGCACAGATCCGTTTACCGGAAAAAAACAGCGCCATTATGGGGTGGACATCGCGGGAAGAAGAGGAACTGCCATTCGGGCGACGGGCGATGGAGTTGTTGAGAAGATCGACTTTCACAAGCGATTGGGGAACTACATCACACTGAAACATGGTGTTTATCGGACCTTGTACGGCCATTTAAATAAGAAGCCAGTTCTTAAAGTTGGCACCCGGGTCAAACGGGGCCAAAAGATCGGTGAGATGGGCAAAACGGGCCGGGCAACTGCAACACATTTGCATTACTCTGTCATCCGAAACAATCGCGCAATGGACCCCATGAGGTTCGTTTGGGACTCCACAAAGAGGCGGTCTATTTATTAACCCGCATCAAAATAAAAGAGGGGCGGTCATTCTGATCGCCCCTCTTTTATTTTCTGGTCCGAACCAGCAGAATCACACCCAGAATGGAAAAAAATCCATTCGCCGCCCATGCCCCCCAAAAAGGCGGGATCACCCCATTCCATCCCATCGCACGACCGGCCTGAATACTCCCATAAAACACAAAACTTGCCAGCAGACAAACCCCAATCTGTAAAGGCCTTACCGTTCCTTGAATCCGAGCCGCCAGGGGCAAGCCGAACAACACGATGACAAAATTGGCAAACGGGAAAGCCATCCGCAAATGCCAGGCAACCGTTTCTCGCACGGCCCCTACCCCGTTTCGAACTTTGCGCGTTATAAACTCCTCCAGTTCGTCCAGCCTCATTTGATTTACAGGCCTGGATTCTCTTGTCAGGTCTTCCGGGATGAGCGTCATCCCCGTGGGTCGGAGCTGTTCAAACTTGAAAACGCCTTCGGCCTCGCCCCGAAAAAAACGGCGTTCCCCTCGGTAAAACGTCCACCCCATATCTTCCCAGACCGCCTCTTCTGCCCTCACTTTCTCAATCAAAGCCCCATTTTTATATCGATCCAGCGTGACCTGTTTCCCTTTCCGATCTTGTGGATAGTAGGATACCATCGATAAAATCTGATCGTCTATATCCCGCAAGATCACCTGCGAACGCATCAGGCGTGGGCCCCGAGGGCCTTCCCCCGTCTCAATCCGAGCCCGCTCCCTGTTCGCCCCCGGAACCACATAAGCGGCGATAAAAAAGGTAATCAGGCTCACCGCAAGTGCAAACATTTGAATGGGAAATACGATGCGATACAGACTCAGTCCAATAGCCTTCATCGCCATCAGTTCCCGATTTCGGATCAATGTGCCCATGCAAAACAGGCTGGCCAGCAACATCGCCATTGGCAAAATCAACACCGTGATATACGGGACATAGCAGGCATAAAACAAAAGCACGGTGGAAACACCGATGTCGCGATCCAAAAAGGAACTGAGTCGATCGACCAGATCGATGATGACAAAAATGCCGATAAAAGCCAGAAAGCTGACGGCCAGGGAGGGCAAAAACTGGCGCAACACATATCCGCTCAGGATGCGCACCGTTTTCTCCTCCAGGGCATCTGTTCAAGCACCATGTTGCAAAACAAAAAAGCGCCCAAAAACCCCAGCAAAATATTGGGACTCCACATCGCCAGCCAGGCCGGTACGAAACCCCGATCGGCCAATTTTTCGCCCCCAATCAGACACACCCACCACAACAAGAAAAATCCGATGCTGATCCCGGCTCCCACAGCCGGGCCGCTGCCGCGCACCTGCACGCCCAGAGGGGCTCCAACCAGAATAAACACCACACAGGCAAAGGAAATCGTAAACTTCTTGTGGACTTCTACCCACAATCGATCTGCCGCCCGACGCTTATGTGCCAGCAGGCGATCGTCGGCATTCAACCTTCCCATCACACTTCGCAATTCGCGGGCCTGCAAAGGGGCATCATCCGACGTGGAATCCAACAAAGCTGAATAAAAAAACGCCCGAAGATAGCTGGCCGACTGGGCTTCCATCCGCCCCAGTTCCCGCTCATACTGCTCAATCCGGCCCAGCATCATTCCAATGCCCATCTCTCGATCGTTTCGATATTGAGAAACCGACCGGGAAAGCTGCCGTCCTGCATCGCCCAACCGGACCTGGGACGTATCAAACCAGGCCCGCATATACACCTGGGGATCTTCCTCGTCTACCTGGTGAAGTTCGCCGCTATAAACCATCAAATACGCTTCGTCCTTGGCCCCGGAAAACCGAACCGTTCCGGAATCGGCAACGATGATCATGGGATACTTCCCGGCATCGTATTTGTAGACCAATACATCTTTCAACATGCCGGTAATCGGGTCTGATTGTCCAAACAAGATCCGGATATTTTGAAAGTCCTCGATAAAAAGCCCTTCCTTCCCTTCAAAAGCAATGGCGGGTTTTTTCCGGTGAATATCCATCATCAAAACCCGGGCCCGGTGGTTGAATTCGGGCAACACCCGGTCGTTAAAAATCAACAGTACCACTCCTACCACACCTCCGGCAAACAAAACAGGCAAAACAACCCGCCAAAGCCCAATCCCCAGCGCCCGCATAGCCACAATTTCCCGATCGCTGCTCAGGCGTCCAAAGGCCATCAATGTGCTCACCAGAACCGACATTGGGACAGCCAGAGCCACCATCCAGGCCGTACTGAGCACAAACAGTTCTAGCACCGCCATCACCGGAATCCCTTTCCCGAGAATCCGATCCAGCATCTGAAGAATCAGGTCCACCATCAGCAAGAACATGATCACCGAAAAACTGAAGAGAAACGGCGCCAGATGCTCTTTGAGAACATAGCGATGCAAAATCATGGGCCACTCATCCGGGAACCTTTTGATTCCCAAGAAGTTAAAAGAACACATTTTTCTGAATATAGGGCTTTTGGCCCCTCAGAGAAAGCCCTTTGCCCTTCAAAAAACCACATCCTCGCCAAAGTCTGCTTTTCCCTTGATCTTTAGGGTGGGTTATGGTATTATTATCGCCTACCGTATTCAGAACTCCAACTTCTTGCTGCACAAGAAACTTAGCCCTTTTTCCCCCCCTCAAAGTGCCAGGTTTTTTTGTGCAAGAGATCGTGGTTTGACAGTCCTTCCTCTTAAAGTTTATCCTCTCCAATACGACATCCTCGTTTTTCTCTTCTGCACGCTCCTGTGTATGGTTAGCGATCTGTCCGCCAGTCCGGGCGTGGAAACACCGGTTGGGGCACCCCTTGTCCATGTCTTTCTCAAATCCCAACTTCAGAAAGTATTGGCCTATTCCATCACTGGATCTGGCCAAATTCGCTTTCCTTCCCGACGTCAAATGGTCGGTCTGACCGCCCGTCTCATCGAAGGCGAAGGCCCGAACAGGCTCCTGCTGTACCAATCTCTCGGCGACAAACCCTTTGGCATACCCACCGTGATGACCCTCCGGGACTTTGCAGCCTTTAAGTTTCAAAACGACGGCTGGCAACAGCTCAACAGCCAGTTGGGTGAAAAAGTCGAAGGGACCGGAGACTCAGAATTCTCCCTCAATGTGGAAATCCCCATCCGGGTTCCCAGAGGGCTTTCTGCCATCACAGGTCAAGGAGAAACCAACCTGTCCATTACCGGCCGCCGCCGAGTAGAGCTCTCCGGTTTGAGCCAGTATACCCTTGGCCAGGCCCAGTCTGCCCGGACCCGGACATCCCGGTTTCCGATCATCCAATTCGAACAAGAATCTCAGCTCAATGTCGAAGGCAATATCGGAGACCGCATCACGATTGCACTCGAACAGAACAGCCAGAGCAGTTTTGACTTGAGCGAATCACTGCGCCTGCACTACCGGGGCGAAGAAGACGGCATCATCGATATCATTGAGGCCGGCAACACCACCCTCTCCCTTCCGGGCACCCGCCTCATTGGCTTTAGTGGCGGCGGACGAGGGGGCCTGTTTGGCATCAAAACCATCGGCAAGGTTGGCAACATCAACTTTACGGTGGTCACCTCTCAAGACAAAGGCTCCAGCAATCGCAAAAGTTTTCGGGGCCAGGCGGAAGAAATCGCCCACCAAATTCGAGATTACGAATATCTGGAAGACACCTATTTCTTCCTGGATGAAATCTATCGGGACGATTTCGGTGCCAACCGACTCCCCTCCGATCAAACCCGTGTCAACGTCCGGTCGGTTCGCGTCTTTCTCAACGATTTCAACCCCCTCAACGACATCGAAGATCGGGTCGTTGCAGGATTGGCCTACGCCTTTTGGAGAGAGAGTGGAGATCCCGACATCGCGCGGTCCCGAGAGGTGGATAAGGGTTTAGAAGAAGGGTTTTTTCACGAACTGGACCCGCAAGATTTCACGGTTTTTCCAGAAGGCTACATTATCTATGAAAGAGGCCGGATCAATCCTGGCTTCACGCTGGCCGTCACATATAGTACAGAAGGTGGCCAGACCTTCGGCGATCCATTCTTTATCCCGGATCCGAACGATCCGGACTCCAAAATCCGCCTCAAACTCATCAAAGCCAAACAGCAACGCCCCGATTCGCCTACCTGGCCCCTGTCGTGGCGAAATGTCTATAGCCTTGGAAGCCGAAGTATTGAACCCGAAGGGTTTGCCCTTAGTATCTTCAGAGAAGTACCTGGCCAGGAGCCCCTCAACAACCAGGAGGGGGTCCACTACCTCCAGATTTTCAACCTGGACCGTCGCACCAACGGCTCGTCCGATTCTTCCCCACCCGACAACCTGATCGACATTCCCGTCTCACCCGAAATTCCAGGGCTGAACCTTGTACGGGGTCATATCGTCTTTGCCGATCTAGAGCCCTTTGGCGCACCAGGGGTGGGGGCAAAACAACTCGATGACGGCGACCGGGTTCCTCGAATCTATTCCGAAACCAACCGGGCAAACCGAAGTGAAGCCAGCCGGTTCTTGATGCGGGTTCGTTCGGCCAGCCGGGCCACAGAATTTAACCTGGGCCCCGGCATCATTCAAAACAGCGAAACGGTTTTGCTAAACAACCGACGTCTGGAACGGGGTACCGATTACACCATCGAATACACCTTCGGGCGCATCCGGTTTATCGGAGAAGCCGCCAATGCCATTGCCGATCCAACGGCCGACCTCAGCATCGACTACGGGAGTCAAAGCCTTTTTGGCGGACTCGGCTCTTCCAAAAGCCTCTTGGGACTGCGGCTGGAGCGTCCCTTCGACGACAACTATTCGTTGATGGGCATGACCCTGCTCTACAGCAATCAGACCACTTCGTCACAACGCATTCGTGTGGGCCAGGAACCGGCCCGCACCATCATCTGGGACGCCAACGCCCGCCTGCGATTTCAGCCCCAGCTCCTGACGGATCTGGTCAATACCATCCCCCTGGTCAACACCACCGCCCCATCGCGCCTGGACCTGGATGTTGAAGTCGCACAAAGCCGGCCCAATCCCAACACCAAAAATGTTGCCTATATCGATGATTTTGAGGGTGCCCAAAACAACCTTTCTTTCCAGATCCAGAAACTGGCCTGGGGCTTGCCCAGCACACCAACACGCAACAACCGGTCCGTCTCCCTTTCCCGAGGACGACTAACCTGGTATAACCCCTCAGATCGTGATCGCGCCCGACTCACCGAAATCCAGCCAGGCCGGGATGACATTACGGCAGAACGGGATGTGGTCAATATCCTGGTGCTTCGGTTCGACCCGGCCCGCTCCAACGGTTTCCCCATCCGCACACGCGACAACCAGAACGGCAGGTCCGAACCGTCCTGGGCAGGCATGATGCGCTATCTTGGCGGGTTTGATTTTTCCCGATCCAAATTTCTGGAACTCTGGATTCGGGGCAGTGCCGGGAAAATACACATCGACCTGGGCGAACTCTCCGAACGCATCGACTTGCCCTTGGACGATCCCGAACACAACCCGGCCTCCAGCACATTTCGCACGGAAGATACGCCTCTTGGCGGTGTGGCCAACGGCCCGGGTGATGAACTGGCAACAGACGAAGAGGACATTGGACTGGACGGTTTGACCGACGCTGAAGAACGCGAAAAATTTGGATTGATCTTCCCCGGCAGCCCAATCCCCGACGACCCGTCGGGCGATAATTTCCAAGATATCAACTTCAACAGAACCAATATTCAGGAACGCTACCCTCCCGGATTGAACGGCACCCAGGCCAACAACTCCGAGCGAAACTCTCTGCCCGATACAGAAGACCTCAACCGCAATGGTTTTCTGGATCAGCGCAATAGCTATTTGCGCTATAGCGTCGATCTGTCGACAAACAGAGGCTATAACCCGCAAACAAACCTCTACGACGGTCTGCCGGTGCTGGTGGAAGGCAGCGAGTCGGATGTATTTGATGTGGGTGCCAAAAACCCACCCTGGCGCCTCCTTCGCATCCCCCTTCGGGGCCTGGATGCCCCCCTTGCCGTTGAAGGCAACCCCGATACAACCTTTGCCAGTACCATCGACTTTGTGCGCTTCTGGATCGAACATGAGGATACCACAACCGTTCAACTCTACACATTTGGTGCTACAGGCAGCGACTGGCTCGAAGACCCCCGTCCCGCGACCGCCCAGTCGGGCGATTTTCAGGTCACAACCATTGGCACCGACAACATAAATTACGAACCTCCTCCGGGCCTGGAGCGGGAAATCGACCCCACAAGTGGCGTCCGGTTATTGGAACATTCTCTGTCCCTGGAGTTCGAAGACCTATTCCCCGACGAAGAATTTTCTGTTTCCCGCTCCTTTATTCAAGGGGCGGACTATACCTCCTACGGCACCATGAACATGTTTGTACACGGCGGGAACCCGGCACAACCCACCTTCGATACCAACTTTCCCTCGGCAGACGATACACTCAGCAATGTGAGCCCGATTGAGTTTTTTCTCCGGTTTGCCCCCATCAACGATGACACACTGAACTTTTACGAGTATCGCTTGCGGGTCTATCAGGGCTGGGCGCCAGATGCCAATACCGTCAAAATCGACCTGGAATTGATGTCTCTGCTCAAAGGCCAGCTTTTAGACCTGCAAACGGTCGAACAGGCATCTTCGGACACCCTGAGCCTGCAACTGCCGAATGGAGAATTCAATGCCCGCTATAGCAAGGAAAATGGGCGCATTGAGGTCGATGTTGGCAAACGCACGTACATTATAAAGGGCAATCCGGCCCTGTCGAACATCAAAGCATTTAGCATTGGCATCAAAAACCGGGGCAATCACATCATTCTTGGCAAAAATGTGATCTGGGTCGACGAACTGCGTCTGGACAATATCCGAAAGAGATCGGCCCTATCTGCCGTGATCGATATCAATACCGTCCTGGCCGATCTGGGCAATTTAAAAATTGGCATCGAACGAAGAAGCGGAGACTTTCAGGATCTCCGGGGGAATTCATCCGGGAATACGACCACACGCATCAACCTGGATTCTTCCTTTAACCTGGATAAACTTCTCCCAAAATCCTGGCACACCGCCATCCCGGTGCGCTGGAACTACAACCGTTTCTCATCCGTTCCGAGAATCCGACGTGGATCGGATGTTGTATTGACGCCCCAGCAAAAAAGAAACGAGAGCGACATCCGAAGTCAAACCCGGTTCAACATTTCCCTGCGCAAACGCCCTGCACAGGAAAAACCCCGGTTTATTTCCAGATTGTTTTTTGACAAAATCTCGACCCAGTTGAGTTTTTCTGCCAACAACTCCACCGGGGGTGCCATCACCCGGCGCACCGATACCTCAAATGACAACCTGACCGGGTCTTTCAGCTACACACACAGCTGGTCGACCCGCCCTGCACTCCGCTTGTTTGGCTGGGTTCCATTTTTCAAGCCGCTTAAGGGATCCCAATTTTTCTATCTGCCCTCCAGCCTGAACTATCAGGTTCGCTTCAACCGGGCCTTGAGCAAAAACCGCTCGTTTGCAGCAGTTGCCGGAGACACATCCAATGTAATCAATACCAGAAATGAAAGATTCACGCTCAATGAAAACTACAGCGTCAAAATGACACCGTTTCGGACCCTTCAGGCAGATTATACCCTTGCGATTGACCGGGATTTGCGAAATGGGTTTTCGGTGTCCCAGTTTCAGTTTGGCAGAGAAACCAGGCGTACGCAGAACATAAACATGCGCTACGCGCCAAGAATCAGCCGGTGGTTGACCATCAGTCCTTCCTATTCCTCCAACTATACAGAAAACCTTGAAAACGGCGGACAGCGTACCGAATATGGCACGGTCCGCCGAGGACTTTCCGCAAATACGCGAAGCACCACCAGTGCCAGGATGAACTTTAATCTCCCTGGCCTTTTCCAGCCCCTTGCCCGCCCCAAAGGCAAGAAAAAGGGCTTTTCAATCACCCAATTTGTGGGTAAGCTCGGAACCTCCTTTCAAACCATTACTGGCAATGCCTCCAGAACGCGTCAATTAAGCGTGTTTGGCCTCCTCCAGCGTCCTTCCCTGGCATTCCAATTTGGCCTCCGAGATTCTGCCCTGGTTCCGAGTCTGAGCACAGGGTCCGGCACCCGCGTCAACACACGCCAGATCCAGGATCAGGTTTCCGGAAGCAGTGGCCTCCGTCTTCCTATGGGCTTTAGTGTTGGAAGCAACATGAATTATACCCACAACCGAGCCTCTGGAAACAGAATCTCGGAAGACGACAACTTTACCTTTCCAAAATTTAACGCATCCTGGCGAGGTCTGGAACGTCTACCGGTGTTCAAATGGATATGGGTCAGTTCCAACTTCAGTTCTGGATTCCAAAAATCGCACAGCCGGCGGGGCGACAGCGGTCTGGACAATCTCAACCTAACCGAAGAGAGGAGCGAAAAGGCGTTGGCGCCCCTGTTCCAGTGGAGTGCCCGCTGGAAAGGCCAACTCAATACCACCTTGCGCTCCAACAGACGGCGGTCCGATGCGCTGCGCTACCAGCGAAATGTATCCACCGACCCCAACGCACAACAACCCACGCTCGCAGACCGATTGATCGGAACCACACAAACCGAAAGCTCCGACCTCCAGGCCGACCTCCGGTATTCCATCCGAGGCCGATTTCAGCGCAGCCTGGACCTCACCCTCACCTTCAACTGGTCGGCTCAATTGCAATCCGAACTGCCCCGGGCCAGCAGAACCGACCAACCTCCCGAACCCGTCATCCGTCAGGACAACAAAACCTGGCAGCTCAACCTGAGTGCGCAATACGCCTTCAGCAGTCAGTTCACTGGAGGAGCCAACTTCAGACATGAGCGTCGCCAAGACCGCCTGCGCGACCTGACCAATGTGTCTTGGGAATTTCGATTTTGGGGAGAGATCGGATTTCAGTAAACAAGCCTTCTACCAGGACACCAAGTAAAAAAATAATAAAGTACACTCTTGAAGCCTCAAATCGTTATTATTCCTTATTCACCCAAAACGGGACACACGAAGCGCACATGGCCAAATTCACCTTCAACCGAAGCGAGCAACTTGCCCTGATCTTCCTTGCTGTTGCGCTCCTTGTCGGGACTGCTATCACGCTTATCGACCGATATCAACCGGACCGAATAGAAGAATTTTCGGTCCTCAAACAGGCAGTCCCGGTCCCTTCCGAATCAGCTGTTGACCCGTCAGAATCAGCATCCCAAACTCCCCTTAAGATCAACCTGAACCAGGCATCTGCCAAAGAACTTCAGCGACTCCCCCGTATTGGACCCAAAGTAGCAGAACGCATTATTGCCTACCGAGAAAAAAACGGTCCGTTCCAAACCCTGGAAGATCTCACAAAGGTTCAGGGGATCGGTCCTAAAACCATCGAACAATTTCGTTCGCAGGTCACCCTTCCATGACGCGTACGACAGGCATACATATCACAGGCCAAACCCTTCGCCTCACGTGCCTGGAAACCACCCCTGTGGGGTTGCAGCTTATCGCCCTTTCTGAAGCCCCCCTATCTGCACCCCTGTGCCCGGAATCGATCCAGAATAGCGGGGTTCGACTGCAGCTTGCCGATGAGATCCGATCTGCCCTTCAGGATCTTTGCGCCGACCCGGGAGAGGTGATTGCAGCACTCGGAGGTGGATTTTTCCAGCTCCGCAGAGTGCCCCTCGAAATCGCTTCGGACGACGACAGGCGCGAACACATGATCTGGGAAGCCTCGCAGGCCCTGATCTCTCCGGTAGAAACCTATCAAATCGACTTCTACCCCTCCGGCCGGGTTGCCTTTTGGGTTGCGGTTCGGAAAACCGTTTTGGATCTGTGCCAGGAAGTCTATGGTGTAGACAAGCTGTCCTTTCAAGGCTTTGTGGCCGAACCCCTTGCCCTTTTTCATGCTGCAACCACAGCGAATCTCTGGAAGGATAAGCGTCAGGCGGCTGTATTGCTTGCTGCTCCCTGGATTACGTGGGTCGTTGCAGATGAAGGCCTGTTGACCACTGCCCAAACCCTGCATACCATTGCCGACACTCCACCTCAGGAAACAGCGTCGGGTTTTTCATTTATGGCAGGCAGCTTGCAGCGGTGGATCTTTGGCGAGATAACCCCCGAGAAAAAACAATCCGACTACCATGAGATTTTTCTGTGTGGAGAACCAGACCAAATCCAAAAACTGGCAGAAAGCCTGTCATCCGGCTCGAATGCCCCCATTATTCCCTTCGACCCGTTTGTCTCGCTTGATACCCAACAAGTACCAGACGCCCAACGCCGATATCTCAACGCCTCTTGTGGGTTCGGCGTTGCCACCGGCCTTGCTTGTTGGAAAGGCCCGAAGGCCCTCCTATGAATTCAGCCATTCACCCAGGCACGTTTGACCCCATCACGTTTGGACACCTGGACCTCATCGAACGCGCCCTGAAAATCTTCGATCACCTGATCGTAGCAGTCGGACAAAACCCGCAAAAATCGCCTATTTTTACGGTCGAGGAGCGGGTCGACATGATCCGGGAAGTCACCCGAGAACATCCCGGCGTGGAGGTGACACACTACAATGGCCTCACCGTTCAATTTGCAAAAGAACGCCAGGTCTTCACCGTTGTTCGAAGCTTACGAACCGTTTCCGAATATGAAATCGAATTGGCCCTTGCAATGGCCAACCGGCAGCAAAATCCAAACCTCGAGCACGTCTATCTGATGCCCAGTATCGAATATACCTACTTAAGTTCAACCATCGTTCGAGAAGTCGCCCAGTTTGGAGGAGACCTTTCTCCTTTTGTTCCACCAATCATTGCGGACAGGTTGCGCGCCAAATTTCCAGCGCAGCCATAAAAGACCCGCAGAAAACCCATCTGGCTTCCAACCGACCCCTGTTTTCCAACTATGTCCGAAAATACATCAAACCGCCCAGAACACGCCGGAATCGAACACCAACTTGCTCACCTGCAGCAGTCCGTTGATCGCCTGCTGGAAGAAGTCAAACAGGTCCGGGAGCAACTGGGCGGCCTCGAACGCCAACAGATCCCCAAATCCCTCTACCGGGATATCCGGGATATCAAAGAGCGCGTCTTCAAGGAAGCTATCAGCGGTTCCCGGGAACGACAAACCTTGAGTGCTGGCCTGGAAGCACTTCAAAATCGGATGGATCAATTACCTTTACAGGACCACCACCCAGATCGCAAACATCTGCCCGAAGACCAGCAGAGAGTTGGCATTTTTGTAGACGTACAGAATATCTTCTATGCCGCCAAGCAATTCAATGCTCGACTGGATTTTGAAAAACTTCTCAAGGTCTCCGTAGGCAACCGGCGGCTTATTCGGGCCATTGCCTATGTGGTCCAATCGCCCGAAGTGGACCAAAGCGGTTTTATTTCGATGCTGCAGCAAAAAAGTTATGAGGTACGCAGAAAAGACCTGCGCCAGAGAAGCGATGGTTCGGCCAAAGGAGACTGGGACATGGGGATGGCCATCGACATTATGGGCCTGGTTGACAAGCTCGATGTGGTCGTCCTGGTCAGCGGCGATGGCGATTTCGTCTCTCTGCTCAATCTCGTCAAAACCATCGGCCCCCGGGTGGAGGTCATCTCTTTTGTTCACAACACCGCCCGCGACCTCATTCAGACAGCCGACCACCACCTTCCCATCGAAGAGGCCCTCCTGATGCGTCCCACCGCAACCAATGGCGATAAAACCGAACCGGCATCTTCTTCCCCTTAATCCCTGTAGAGATTTCACCATGTTTGTCGATCGGGTAAAAGTCTATGCACGTTCTGGAAACGGCGGCAATGGGTGTCGGAGTTTCAGACGAGAAAAATATGTCCCTCGGGGAGGTCCCAATGGCGGGGACGGCGGGGACGGCGGCGATGTGGTCTTTACAGTCGATCCGGGGTTGTCCACCCTGCTTGATTATCGGTATCAGCAGCACCTGAAGGCACGCAACGGTCAGCACGGCATGGGAAAAAACAAGGCCGGGAAACGGGGTCAAGACGCCACCGTCCGGGTTCCGCCTGGCACCCTGATCAAAGATGTGGAAACAGGTGAAATTTTGGTTGACCTGACCACACCCGGTGAACAGGTCATTGTGCTTACCGGTGGCAAAGGCGGCAAAGGAAATGCCCGATATGCCTCTCCCACCAATCAGGCCCCCCAAAGGGCCGATCCGGGCGGATTGGGAGAAGAACGCCGCCTGGAATTGGAACTCAAACTCATAGCCGATGTGGGCCTTGTTGGACACCCCAATGCCGGAAAATCGACCCTGCTTTCTCGTGTCTCTGCCGCCCATCCCAAAATTGCCGACTACCCATTTACGACCCTGCAACCCAATTTGGGCATTGTCAAATTCAATGACTACAGCAGCTTTGTTATGGCCGACCTCCCAGGGCTTATCGAAGGTGCCCACGAAGGAAAAGGCCTGGGCTACCAGTTTTTGCGCCACATCGAACGCACCCGGATTCTTCTTTTTCTGATCGATATATCCAGCCCGATACCCAAAGCCGATCTGGAAACCCTGCAATCCGAGCTGGCCCATTTCAGCCCTGTTCTGCTCCAGAAACCCCACCTGATCGTCGCCTCCAAAATAGACCTCTTGCCTCCCGAAGAACGCCACGGACCCTTCCTGGAAGGCCTTACCGACCTGGCCCTCTCGTCGGCTACAGGAGAAGGAATCCAGACCATGATCCACCGCCTGGGCGACCTTGTTTCTCAAAATCGAAAAGAAAATGAGGGTGCCTGAACCCTGTAAACTTTCTTCAGCCCAAAAGCCGAAAACCGAACGATCTGTTCCCCCAGCCCACGTAAAATGCCCGATTTTCGGGCTTTTTTTTTGGCCTGTTCTTTGCACCATTGGTCCATCATTTCAAGCCCAGTCCACACGCCACCCATCTCATACAACACCCTATGTCATCCAACCTTTCTACCTGGCTCACCCTCCTATCTGTTCCAGGCCTGGGTCCGGTAACCATTTCCCTTCTGTTCAAACACTTTAAGACCCCAGAAAGAATTCTCAACGCCTCCTGTGCAAGCCTGCTGGCGGTTCAACACATTGGTCCCGAAATTGCGAGAGCGATCCAGCAAGCCCAGAACCCGACCTGGGCCTGCGAACAGATCCAACGTGCGTCGGAAGCCGATGTTAAAATCTTGACCCTCCAAGATCCGGCCTTTCCCTCCCTTCTGAAACAGATCTACGCGCCCCCTCCGATTTTGTTTGCAAAAGGCAACCTGGACATTCTCCAGGTCCCTGCTCTGGCCATTGTGGGGTCCAGATCGTTTACACACTACGGTCGAAACACGGCTCGATGCTTTGCCCATGACCTGGCCGTTCGCGGAACCACCGTGGTCTCCGGCCTTGCCATGGGCATCGACACCCATGCCCATCGAGGTGCCCTCGAAGCCCGGGGCAAAACCATTGCTGTTCTGGGCAGCAGCCTCGATCACCCCTATCCCTCCGAAAACCTGGATCTTTTTCACCAGATCTGCACCGATGGCCTGGTCCTTTCAGAGTTTCCGATGGACACCACCGCCCGACCCCATCATTTCCCCCGGCGCAACCGAATTATCAGCGGGATCAGCCAGGGGATTCTGGTCGTGGAAGCCGGAAAACAAAGCGGGGCTCTCATTACTGCAGAACAAGCCCTGGACCAGAACAGGGATGTGTTTGCCATTCCAGGCCCCATCAATTCTGGCAAAAGCTGGGGCACCAACCACCTGATCCAACAGGGTGCCATATTGGTCCAGACAGTGGACGATATCTTGTCCACCATTCAGCCAGCCTATGGTTTGCCGGCCTTGCCCCCGAATACAGACTCCGACAGCCTGGATCTTTCTCCGGAAGAGAAGACGGTGTTAAAAGCCCTATCGGTCAACGAGCCCAGCCACATTGACCACCTTGCCTTTATCACCGGCTATTCCCCTCCCGAAGTCCTTACCCATCTTCTTTTTCTGGAACTGAATCACCTGATCGAACAATTGCCCGGCAAGCAATTCCAACGTTTGACGGCATAAAAAAAGGCCGACATCACTGTCGACCTTTTGCAGTTTACTCAAACCCACACGCTCAGAATCGGCGCATCAACCCGATGATCTTTCCTGCAATCCGAAAGGACTCCTTTTCGGGGTGTACAATAATGGGAGGATAGGCGTCATTTTCAGGCATCAGTCTTACCTGCTGTCCCTCACGGTAGTAGCGCTTGACCGTGGCCTCTTCGCCAATAACAGCGACCACAATATCCCCCTGATTTCCAGAAGCCTGCTGTCTGGCCAGAACATAATCACCGTCCAGAATCCCGGCATCTTTCATGCTATCGCCCTCCACCTTGAGGGCAAACACATTATCGGTGGTCACAAAAGCGCTGTCAACGGCGATCGTGGTTTCGATATTTTCGGTGGCCAAAATCGGCTCGCCGGCGGCCACCCGTCCAATGACAGGGACTTCCCGCACATTGCCCATAAATGCCCGATCCACATAATCGGTCAGCTCGATCCCCCTCGACAGCATCGGCTGACGTTTGATATAGCCCTTTTTCTCTAGAGCCGAGAGCGTGGTACGGACGCCATTGGTAGAGGCAATCTGGAACGCTTCCATAATTTCCCGGATAGTGGGAGGATATCCTTTCTCCCGAATGGTGTGGACGAGAAAATTGTAAATCTCCTGTTGTCGGGCCGTTAACTTTTTCCGCATCTCGACCTCCTTCAAAACCAACTGCTGGTATTTTTTGCTGTGAAAACCGAATCTGGGCACGACCGATCATGAAAAAGACCTGCCCATCCATGCGCTGCTCATTTGAATATACTGCACATTGGTGTATACGTCAAGTTTTTTTCGGATAAGCCCTTGAAAAACAGAACCCTTATCCAATCTCAATGGAGGCCGAGGTATTTTTGAACGCGGCTGTGAT